>DASVSM010000213.1:0-2965 GCA_036388115.1 Flavisolibacter sp. | reverse complement strand
TCACTTCCTGAAACCCGCACCCAAGCGCATTATGCACGCGAAAGGCTGCACCAATAATTTTTTCTGTAACCTCGCCAAACTTAAAATCTGACATATAATTTATTTAATCAAAAATTATCTCATCCATCCCACAACTCCCAGCCATCCCAGTTCAGATAGTTAACCAATTCCGCATGATCGTTTCCCCATCCGGCGTTAACACACTTTCCGGGTGAAACTGCACTCCCTGCACATCAAAGGTCTTGTGCTGTAATGCCATGATGTAACCATTTTCATCTACCGCGGTTACCTCCAGTTCTTCCGGAAAATTTTTGTCCTCAATCACCCAGCTATGATAACGGCCGATACTTATTTCTTCCGGCAAATCTTTGAAAAGCCTGCGACCGGAAGCGAATAGCCTGCAGCTTGTACTAATGCCATGATAAACGGTTGACAGGTTCACTAATGTTCCGCCAAAAGCCTCACCGATTGCCTGGTGACCCAAGCAAACACCAAGGATTGGTTTGGTTGCTGCATACTCTTTAATCAGTGGTAATAACATGCCGGCTTCTTTCGGAATACCGGGACCAGGAGACAAAATGATTTTGTCATACTCTCCAACCTTCGCTAATGGAATTTCATCGTTACGATATACTTCCACTTCCACATCAGGCGCTACTTTTTTCACCAGGTGTACCAGGTTGTAAGTAAACGAATCGTAATTATCGAACACTAATATTTTCACTTCTTATTTTTTATTGCAGGACATGCTGGTAGCATGTCCCTACGGATTAACCAATCAACGTATTGACTCTGCTCTCTCAATTGCCTTCTTCAATGCGCCCAGCTTATTGTTCACTTCCTGCAATTCACTTTCCGGATTGCTGGCTGCCACCACGCCTGCACCGGCCTGAAGAAACAAGGTGTTATCCTTGCTTAACAGGGTACGGATCATGATGGCATGGTTGCACGAACCATCAAAGCCAACAAAACCGATAGCGCCTCCGTAAAAGCTGCGGGATGTAGGTTCATATTCATTAATCAGCTGCATGGCCTTATACTTTGGTGCTCCGCTTAATGTACCGGCCGGGAATGTTTTAAAAAGGACGGCAAATGGATTTGCGCCTTCTGCTACCTCGCCTGTTACTTCACTTACCAGGTGAATGACGTGTGAGTAATACTGTACCTGGCGGTAGTGGGTGACTTCAACGTTTTTACAAACCGTGCTCAAATCATTTCTTGCCAGGTCAACCAGCATTACATGCTCTGCATTCTCTTTTGGATCTTTTATTAACTCGTCAGCTCTTTGCTGGTCGGTAACATCGTCGCCAGTGCGTTTGAAAGTTCCGGCAATAGGATGAACCACCGCTTTTCCAGCTTTGATTATGAGTTGTGCTTCGGGTGAAGAACCAATCAGTTTGTAATCGCCATAATCGAAGAAGAACAGGTAGGGTGATGGGTTGATGTTACGAAGGGCCCGGTAAACATTGAACTCATCACCGGTGAAGCTTTGCTGAAAACGTCGGCTTAATACGATCTGAAATACATCACCACGGAAACAACTGGCAATCCCTTTTTTTACCATATCCATGTAATCCTCATCCGTCATGTTGGAGCTTTCTTCCGACGCGGTTTGAAAAGGAAAAACCGGCACATCCTTGCTATTGATCAGGCTTTCAACAATGGCTAATTCACTGTCCAGACCCTTCAACTTATTTTCCAGCAAGAGTAATTCATCGCGGTAATGGTTAATGGCGATGACATATTGATAGAGGCGGTAACGGGCAACTGGTATCTGGTTAGCTGTGTCGTCATTTTTTTTGAAGGTAATGGACTCAAAATACTGCACCGCATCAAACGTAAAATAGCCGTACAAGCCCTGGGCAAAACCTGCTGATTTAGCATCCTCGCTGCTTCCCTCAAAGCGCTGCATGTAGTTCCAAAGAAGCTGCTGCAAGTCCTCGTTGCCGGCTAACTTATTTCGTTCGGCATTTTGGCCGGGAAGTTTTGTTTCAACAACATTCTCTTTGATCTCGATCCCGCCGATTGCATTAATACAGATAAAGGAATAACTGTTTTCCGTTGCATGGTGGTCGGTGCTTTCGAGGAGCACCGTATCGCGAAAGCGATCCCGAAGACGCAGGTAAATTCCTACCGGTGTGTACACATCGGCCAGCATTCGTTTGACCGTTGTTTGAATTTGAATCTTCTTCATTGTTGGTAACAAAAAACCCCGCATGTGCGGGGTTCTAATATGTTTAATTAAACAATAGCAGTAATGCTACAGAACCCCTGTTGAGTTTGTATGCCACCACCAATGTTTATTTGTTATCATGATCATTTGGCTGCAAATATGCAGTAGTTCCGGTATTCTGGCAAAATATTTTTTTAGCTTTAATAAAACTTGTGTTATGCAAATTCAACATAAAGATGGCAAGACCCGCGGAATGTTTTTTATTGAGGATGAAGGGGAAGTCATTGCAGAACTTGTTTATGGCAATGGTGGCGAAAATACGATCATCATTGAACACACAGAAGTAGATGACCGGCTGCGGGGACAGAACATTGGGTACGAACTGGTGCACCGGACAGTGGAATATGCCCGTTCGCATGGGTTGAAGGTATCACCGGTTTGTCCGTTTGCAAAGGCGGTGTTTGATAAGAAGCCGGATTTTGGGGATGTGTTGGTGTGAGGTTTTGATGAAGTGATTCTTTACAGGTTTCGATTTTTCCTTTCCACCTTTTGTCTTGAAACAAAAGGTGGAGCCCAAAGTTCAAGGACGGCGCAATCGCTCCGCGTGCCCGTCCGGGCCAGTGCACACAACCAGTCATTACTTGTAAATACCTTACTGCGTGCTCAATTCTTCTCTTAACTATATTCCTCACTATGCTTTTTCTGCGTACTGCTTTCTTTGATGCTGATGTTGCGAAAAACTGCTGACGCCTTATTCCGTTTAACTTTCAATAAAGCATAAAGAGTCATTAA
>DASVSM010000212.1:0-2591 GCA_036388115.1 Flavisolibacter sp. | reverse complement strand
TATCGCGACTGGCTTTGATCTGCAACTGCTTTTTTCTTTTAGCGGTTTCTTTACAGTTAGGCAGATGGTTT
Source organism: Flavisolibacter sp. (assembly GCA_036388115.1). GTDB lineage: Bacteria > Bacteroidota > Bacteroidia > Chitinophagales > Chitinophagaceae > Flavisolibacter. The sequence continues at coordinate 2,520 of DASVSM010000212.1, read as the reverse complement.
CGAAATGAAGACGCTGAATCACTAACTATCATTATGGGTTTTTTTATGTCAATGCTGCTAAACCCAGCCGCTATCCTTTGTTACATTATCCTCTTTCTCCGCAACAAAAGCAAGCTGTTAGTTGTTCCAAAATGGCTGATCATTGTCAACGGACTATTTTTATTCCTTCAAATCTTTTACATCTTCCACCTCAATGCTCAATAACATCATCAACAACAAGGCTACCCGCTTATTCATTATCCTGGGAGGTTTTTTTATTACCAATGCATTAATTGCAGAAGTCATTGGTACCAAGATTTTCTCACTGGAAAAAACACTTGGTATTAGGCCGGCTGACTTCCGTTTTTTTGGAGAATCTTTTTCGTTTAACCTGACAGCGGGAGTTTTATTATGGCCTGTTGTTTTTATTATGACAGACGTCATTAATGAATATTACGGCCCGAAAGGAGTAAAGTTTCTTTCCATTCTCACCATCGGGTTAATTGCTTTTAGTTTTGTTGCTTTCCTGGGTGCTACCAGTCTTACACCCGCAGATTTTTGGGCAACCAATAACTACAAAGGAGTGCCCGATAGCAATGCTGCATTCTCCGGCATCTTTGGACAAAGCCAGGCGATAATTATTGCCTCACTGATTGCCTTTTTAATAGGGCAATTGCTGGATGTTTTCATCTTTCATAAAATAAAAAAGATGACGGGGGAGAAGAACATCTGGCTGAGAGCTACCGGCTCTACATTAGTGTCGCAATTCATTGATTCATTCGTGGTGCTTTTTATTGCGTTTTACGTGGCGCCGCGATTGTCAGATCATTCAAGGCCGGGAGCATCCCAACCATGGTCATTCTCACTTGTAATGGCTATTTGCCTGGGAAATTACATTTACAAATTCCTGGTAGCAGTGGTACTAACGCCGGTAATTTATTTGGCCCATGGGTGGATTGAAAATTATCTCGGTAAGCCTCTGGCTGAGGAAATGAAAGAGGCTGCCATGGGGCGTATCAGTAAGTGAATTTTTCTTTAAGCATTCGGATGACGATCTTTTCAATCGGAAGATTCACGGTTTCTTCGGAAAGATCTTCCCAGGGAACAAACCGGAACGTCTCGATCTCTTTATTGACTTCGTATTTCTTTAGTTGTTCTTCATCAAAATCAAACGGCTTGGTTCGGAGCGGAACTTTTATTTCTTCCAGCGGCTGAACAAAATAATAAATGGAAACAATCTGGTGCTCCGGGTTGAAGGCTGAAACCTGGAAAAAATCAGTGGTGTAAATATGTTCGCCTACCTCTACCTTCAGGTTCATTTCTTCCATGAATTCCCGCTTCAGGCAGTCTCTTGTGCCTTCACCAAATTCCAGTCCGCCACCCGGGAACTTTGTGTAGTAGCCGCCACGGATATATTCATCGCTAACCAATACTTCCTTTTGTCCGTTCATCATCACACCATAAACCCGTATTGTGAAAGCCGGCATCAGATGAAGTTAATAGGGTCTGGTAATTCAATGGTTCCTTCAAACACTTTGGTGGCCGGGCCAATAAGCCAGATGTTCTGAAAGCTATCTTCCAGCTTATCATATTCAACGGCCAGTTGGCCTCCTTTGGTCTTTACGTTCACATAATTATAGCCATTTTCATTGTGGTAGCTGACAAGGGCTGCAGCTGTAACTCCGGTACCACAAGAGAAAGTTTCATCCTCAACACCGCGTTCATAGGTCCGTACAACGATTGTATCGGGTTCCTCCGTTTGCTCTACAAAATTTACGTTGATGCCTTCTTTTTTAAACTCGTTGCTGTACCTGATGGCCCGGCCTTTTTGAAACACATCAAGGGCCATTACATTGTCAATTTGCTCCACGTAATGCGGTGAGCCGGTATTCAAAATATGCTTGTTGTATTCCGACCGGATGTTTGAAACATCGTTCATCTTTAAGGCAACCTGCCCGTTTATTTCAATGCTCGCCTCATGTTCGCCATCAATGGCAATGAAACGGTATTCTGATTTGATAATGCCCATTTCTGCCGCAAATTTCACCAGGCAACGTCCGCCGTTACCACACATGGTGCTTTCGCCGCCATCCGCGTTGTAATATTTCATTTCGAAGTCGTACTGATCATGAGCGTTTAACAACATGAGGCCATCAGCGCCAATTCCAAAACGGCGGTGGCACAGGAAGGCAACCTGCGCCTTTGTAAAATCGTAGATCTTTTTACGGTTGTCCAGAATAATAAAATCGTTTCCTGTTCCCTGGTATTTATAAAACTGAAGCTGCATATTAATTGATAGAAGTAATGACTTCGAGACTTTTCCTGATCAAATGATCGACGGTTGTGGCTGCGTCTTTTGAAAATTCTTTGGCAATCCGGTTGGCAACGATGGCACTGAGCGAAAGGCAGTGGTGCCCCAATAATTTCCCCAGACCATATATGGCCGACGTTTCCATTTCAAAATTGGTGATACGGTGCTGACCAAAGCTGAAGTTTGTCAGTTGGTTGATCAGCTCCGGGTTTTTAATGCCCAGCCGGAGC
>DASVSM010000211.1:0-5249 GCA_036388115.1 Flavisolibacter sp. | reverse complement strand
ATAAAAATGAATTTAGCGTTTGAAAAGGATCAACTGCTGTTTACTGTGGCCAACAGTATAGACAACCAGAATATAAATGGGATAGAGATTATGAATTATAAGGGCATTGGATTAAAAAATGTACAACGCAGGCTAGACCTGATGTATCCACACCAACATCAGCTAACAATAGAACAGGACAATAACCAGTTTCGAATCGTGCTTTATTTAAACCTTCATGCACAAAAACATCCAGCGTCCGTTATGGCCCTAGAGGCAGACTGATTGACGTAATTATAATGCTGCAAAATTTATAAAATGCTGAACTGTGTTATTATTGATGATGAACCATTGGCAAGAGAATGTATTACAAACTATGTTGGGGAAGTAAACTTTCTGCATCTTGCGGGTACCGGAAGCAACCCGGTAGAGCTGGCCCAGCTTCTGGACGTACACAGCATAGACCTTGTTTTCCTGGATATTCAAATGCCGATAATGAATGGAATTGACTTTTTGAAAATGACACAGAATCCGCCAATGGTGATCATTACAACTGCTTATCCAAGTTTTGCTTTAGAAGGCTTTCAGCTTGATGTATTGGACTACCTTGTAAAGCCTATCACCTTTAATCGTTTTTTCAAAGCTGTAAACAAAGCCAAAGATTATCATCAGTTGCTTGTTAAATCCTTTTTTACCTCGGATAAAAAGAACAGTGAGGGGCAAGAGGATTACTTCTTCATCAAATGCGACCATAAGTATGAACGCATTTGTTTTACAGACATTCTTTATGTGCAGGCCTTGCAGAATTATGTTACCATTTATACATGCAAAAGGAAATACATCACATTGTTGAATTTGAAAGCGGTAGAAGAAAACCTGCATGGGCATTCATTCGTACGGGTACATAAATCTTTTATTGTGTCCATATCTAAAATTGAAGCCATTGAAAACAACGAAATCATTATTCAATCCTCACGCATCCCTATCAGCCGTGTTTACAAGGATGATGTAATTAACCGTATCATCAATAAACGACTTTGGAGAAAAACCGGGCAGGGATAAAAAACATATTTTAAGGATTCTGAAACGCTTTGCTTGAACCTCCTAGGACGTAGCAGTTTGGAAAATTAATATGAGTTCCATGACTTCACATGCTTTACGGTTTGCAGACAACTATGCTTGTTTATGATGCCCGCTTCTAGTTAATTAAATTGAGAGTTATTCATTTTATTTACAGTTGTTATAGTCTGGCATCTACCTCGATTTGTATTTACCCTCCTTGACGCTGATAAAGTTTTGAATAACATTGTTCGGACGGGGTCAGCTTTTGGTAACATCCAGGAAACTAACTTCTTCAATGTCACGAATCATTATCAACTTAAAATGATGGTTTTTTATGTATGGCAGGCTCTTTAATCTTTTCACAGAAAGTGCCTTGGTTGTGCCACGTAAATCACTTTTATGCTGTTATGGGACCAATACCGCCAAATCGATAACCTGACCCCATATATTAATAAGTCAGGAAGAACTTTAAAAAAAAATTAAAAAGTATTCAAAACTTATTTCTAAATTGCCTTTGCTTTTTTGCTTATGACTGAAAAAATGCTGCTTTATAAAAGAAAAATCATTCGCCAATTATTTTTTACGGAAGCACTCTCTTGTACTGCCTTAAGCAGTCGTGTCCATAAAAGTATACCGCTAATAACAACCGTTCTTGCTGATCTCATAGCAACAGGGGAAGTTATGGAAATAGGTCAGGCGCCTTCAACCGGCGGACGCAGGCCGGTCATGTATTCACTGGCGCCTAACGTATTTTATGTGGTGTGTGTGGCAATGGACCAGTTTACAACGCGTATTGCAGTGATGGATGTTCAAACGAAAATGCTGCACAACCTGGAACAGTTTGAACTTCCCTTACAACAAAACAGCAATGCCCTCTCGGCGCTGACTAAGAAAATTAAAGAGGTTATAAAAAAGTCCAATATCCCCAAAGAAAAGCTGATTGGAATAGGCATTGGCATGCCTGGCTTTATTGATGTACAAAAAGGAGTGAACTATACATTTCTGCCGGTTCCGGAAGGAAGTATTACGGCATACATTCAGCAGGAAACATCACTCTCTGCTTTTATTGATAACGACTCCAGCCTGATTGCGTTGGCGGAACTGCGTTTTGGTGCAGCTTCCAGAACAAAAAATACAATGGTCATTAATCTCGGATGGGGCGTGGGCCTGGGAATGATTTTAAATGGTGAGCTTTTCAGGGGGCACAATGGTTTTGCAGGCGAATTCAGCCACATTCCCATCTTCTCCAACGGAAAACTTTGTAGCTGCGGAAAAACAGGCTGTTTGGAAACAGAAACTTCCTTACTGGTTCTCATCGAAAAGGCCAAAAACGGATTAAACGCCGGCCGGCAATCTGCACTCAAAAGCCACCAGTTGGAACACTACGAACAAGCAGTTGAGGCCATTGTTGAAGCAGTAAAACATGGCGACCAGTTTGTGGTAGAGTTATTTTCAGAAGCCGGTTATAACATCGGTCGTGGCATTGCCATACTGATTCACCTAATGAACCCCGAAGTGGTGATTTTGAGCGGAAGAGGATCAAAAGCCGGGAGAGTATGGTTTGCTCCCATTCAGCAGGCATTAAATGAACACTCCATTCCCCGGTTGGCAGCCAGCACTCTTCTTGAACAATCGGCACTTGGCTACGAGGCAGAGTTGATTGGTGCCGCTGCATTGGTCATGGAATACTTCGACAGTGACATGAAATCACATGTCCGCCCGAAAGAAAGCACCGTTAGCCTTAATTAACCAAGTTGCTAGCAAAAGCCGGGCAATGTTCAACGACGTTCTGCTCAGGATGTTGATGTTTATTATCAGGTTCGCCTAAATAGCTGTTTTATTAATTAGCATTTGAATTAATTGGTAAAATTTCTGGTGAAAGTCTGTCGTAAAGAATTTAAAACGCAAACATTTTAAATAACCAAAAACAACAAACATGCGTATGCGATTAATTCTGCTAGTGATGTTTTCTTTTCTCTTTAGTGCAGGTGGCCTATATGCACAGACGAAGAAAACAGTTACCGGCTCTGTGAAAGCCGCTGATGGAACGGCTCTCGTTGGTGCTACGGTAAATGAGAAGGGTACCAGGAACAACGTCATTACAGATGAAAACGGATCGTTTTCAATCAGTGTGTTACCAAACGCGGTGCTGGCTATTTCGTATGCAGGTTATACTGCACAGGAAGTTTCCGCAGCAGGTACTGCGCCACTTTCCATTGCACTGCAATCTGCAAGCTCCGCGATGGCCGAAGTGGTTGTGACGGGATTTGGCGAGACCCGCGCCAAAAGAAATCTCGGATATTCAATTACGCAAATATCCGGTGATGATATCAGAAGAACAGGCAATCCAAATCCTATCAATGCCTTAAGGGGAATGGTGCCTGGCTTGCAGATTACGCCAAATGTGGGAGGGCCCCAGGCATCCACGAGGTCTCTGATACGCGGAAGTGCCAACCTCGATCCTTATGGAAACCAGCCACTGGTTGTGGTAGATGATATTGTCATGGATGACCAGGTGATCATTCCAAACAGGGGTGGAGATCAGGATTTTGGTAATATCTTAAAAAACCTGAACCCTGATGATATCGAGTCCATCTCCGTATTGAAGGGTGGAGCGGTAACTGCACTGTACGGAAGCCGTGCGTCTAATGGTGTTATTCTGATAAGAACAAAAAAAGGGTTTTCTCAAAGAGGGATTGGTGTTTCTGTTAGTCAATCATTCTTGTTCGAAAAGGCCTATCGGACTGTTGATCTTCAAAACAGGTTTGGCGCAGGCATTCATAGCCAGGATTGGGCCAGGGATGCTAACGGAAATTTGTCTCCTAATCCCAATACGTATCCTTTCAGTTTTGGGCCGGAAATGAACGGTCAGATGTTTACTGATATAACTGGAGAGCGCCGTGCAAACAATCCGGGAGTCAATAATCCGCTTTCGTTATATGGTACCGGGTTAACGCGGAACACGAACGTGGCTATTTCCGGCGGTAATGACAAGTCGACATTCCGTTTTTCCTACTCAAACCTGGGCTCAAAATCAGCTACGCCAAATAACCATCTAGACAGGAACAGTTTTAATTTAAGGGCAACGCACCGGCCTATCCAGGCTGTATTGATGGATGTCAATGTAACGTATGCGAACTCTGATGTAGATAACCCCGCGCTGCAAGGAGGAAATTCTGTGATCTATGCTACGAGTTATCAAGTTCCAAGGAACTATGATATAAAATATTGGATGAATAACTATATCGATACGGCACTTGGAGGAATGTCTGACAGAGACATCTCCGGTGCATCCAGAGCATTCTGGTATATATACCAGAACAAATACAAGCGGAAAGAAAACAACTTCAGAGGCAATTTTAATTTGCGGGCAGACCTTACAAAATGGCTAAGGCTCGACGGTAGTGCCTCTTTTAATCAGATAGGAAGCTATTATACCGGGAAGGTGAGAGGAACCAGTGACGCTTTTGCAGGTGGTGACTACACTGTTGATGAACTGACTACTCAACAGCAACGCTATAACGGTAGCTTGAATTACATCAATAAGTTTGGCGATTTTGATGTGCTGATTAAAGGAGGGGGAGAGATAAATAAATCCAGCGGGTATGGCCTTTGGTTAAGTGCGAACGGATTGATTGTTCCGGATGTTTACAGGCTGTCGAATAATGCAGGTAATAATATCGAAACAAGAGAGGCGAAGCCCAATAGCTCACAAACAAGCTCCTTGTTCTTTCAGGGTAGTTTCGGGTACAAAAACTTTCTTTCTCTAAACATCTATGGTCGTAACGACTGGAATAGCACACTGGTATATAATGACGGACATGGAAACTATTCCTACTTCTATCCGGGGGCTGATCTTGCATTTGTATTTACGGATTTGATTAAGACGATCAAACATATTGATTTTGGAAAGCTGAGGCTTTCGTATGCGAAAGTTGGAGGAGGAACAATACCGTATAAAACCAGCACCGGTGCCTATACGAACTACGGAACATATGTTGATGCCAATGGAAATACTGTACTGAAATATGGTATCCTCGGAAGCTCATTGCCTAACTTAAATCTGTTACCAGTTAGCAATACAAAGTACGAAACAGGTCTGGAGTTCAAGATGTTTAAAAACAGGTTCGGTGGCGATATTACCTGGTACCAGCAGAATTCGAAGAACCAAATTCAGGACTTTAGTATTCCTGCGGTATCTGGTGTAA
>DASVSM010000210.1:0-4621 GCA_036388115.1 Flavisolibacter sp. | reverse complement strand
CACGGAACTGCCTTCTTCGAGTATCACTAATCCAAGGGTGCTGTTATCACCATGAACATAATGACCAATGACGCCGGCGGTAAGGGCTTTGGGATTGACAGAGGTAATTTGAGGCATGTTGTGATGACATTATTTTGGCTGAAGTTATTAAAAGCAACAAAGCAATATGTAAGATTTGTCTATGTGATGCAATGGTCAAATAACCTTTGCAGGTATACAAGCGTGTTCTTCCTTCGTTAAGATGGCCTGGGGAGCGAAAGGATTATAGCAGCACTGGCTTCTGGCCCGTCACTTACCACACTCCTAACCTTTAATAAGAATACCGGTAATCTCCCCACCATTCTTCATCGCTAAATAATTTTTTCAACGCCGGATTGTTCACCACCTCTTCATACTGCATCCATTTACCATTTACCTTCATCCTTCGCATCACCAGCCGTATGCCATGACTGTAATCGACATACCATCTGACATGCCCTGTATAAAGTGGCTGAATTGGTTTTCCATCGGTCTTGTGCCAGCCATAGATAGCAACACGGTCTGACTTACCTTCCCGCAAAATTTTTCCCGCAACAACTACATCTTTTTTAATGCCGGCAATCAGCCCTCTCCTGCCCTTTCGCTGCCCTTCAATGATCAGGTGGTGATGATACATGGTTGGTGTGCTGTCGCGAAACGCATACATTGGCACAGGCTCTGGCGTTATCACTGCTGCGCCATAAATTGCATCTACCATCTTTGTTGTGGGTAACATATAGTGAAGGCTGTCCGCTATTCTTTGCGCTGCCATCGGAGTAACCGGTACCCGCACCCAATCTTCATCGCTGCCAACACTCAGGTAATCGGGCATCACATAAAACGTCACTTCATTTTTGCGGCCGGTTACCGAATCCAATACGGAAATCGTTACCGGTACGAATAACTTTTGGAATTGAGGCATATTACCAGAAAGCACTTCTTTCACCACAAAAGAATCACGTTGTTTCCAATCAAAACCAGCAGCCGTTTTATAGAAAGATGAACCCGTGACCCGGTTAGCAGACGGTGTTAGCGTTTGAAGCTTGAGATAGGTTTTACAAGAAGTAAAAAGAACCGCAAAAACAAACAGCAGTCGCATACACAAAGATGGCGATTGTAAATTAACCAATGTGTTGTACCTCGCTGCTCCACTTAAATTCTTCGTTCTTTATTTTCCAGATGAAGCCGTCCAGAATGTAATGCGTGATCTGCGGCACAGCTAATAGCGGCACCATCAGCCTGAGCATACTTTCATCCATATCTATATTAAACAGATGCCCGGCGCCGAACACCGATTTGTGTTCCTTCCAGACAGTAAGGTCCCACAGGCCTTCTTCAATAAAAGCAAACAGGAAGATCAACCCGACAAAAATAACAACCCCGTAAGCACCGAACACCCGCTTGAGAAAGCGGTTTCCTTTTTCCGGTTTGGTATAAATTTTCTTACCATGCAACCATACCAGGGCCATATAAGGAATACCATGGCTAACAACATTAAGCAAGGTAAACGCCATGTCTCCGTTAAAGTGCACAATGCCGAAATACCAGGAGAGAATAGTTCCAGTGATGATAGCCGTTTTAGGAAGGTTACTGCTTTTTGTTTTGATCAACAGGAACAGCTCCTTGCTTACATAACAACCCAGCACCAGGAAATAGAAGGCAGTGGCAACGGTAAGAAACCAGCTCATGTCCACGAAAACAAAATCACCTTCTACAAACCAATTAAAATTTCGCGGCCCGCTAAAAATGCCAGTAGATGATTGGATAAAGCGTTGCATAATAGATGGTGATACGGTCAATCAGCGCAAACAGATTCGGCAACTTTTCCTTACGGCTATACACCCGCATAAAACCATACTGCTGGCGGATGAAATGATAAACCGCTACATAAGCGAGTATTCGCCAGAAAAGAAGATCATTCATCGAGTACAACAACATACCGGCAATAAAGGAAAAGAACGGGATGGTCCATAATAGCGAACGCTGCTCTTTCAGTGCCTGCGGATCGAAATAGGTACGGTACAACGTGCTGTACACATGCGCTACATCTACCAGCAAAATCAGGATCACCCAGCCTGCTATAGGCAGTTCTTTGTTATCCTGAAAAAGTGCGGGAAAGAGAACAATAAACAGTAATGAAAGGAACGGCGGAAGCAGGATAAAAACAGTGTCAATCCAGGGCTTTCCAATCCAGGGTTGTTGTTTCATGCAGGCAGGTTTTGTTTGACGATGTTGGCCGCATTTAACCCCTGGTAAAAACCTTCTTCAAACAAACTAACGCCGGCCAGGTCGGTGTGTGCAAAATGAATACGGTTGCTGATGGAAGCACTTAGTTTTTGACGGATGCGGCCATGTATCATTCCGGGCACCGGTTGCGCCATGGAATGCCCCCAGATTTGAACATTCAGTTCTTCGGTTGCTTCTTCAATGTTGGGATGAATGCGTTTGAGGTCACGAAATACTTTTTCCGTCCATTGCCCGTACGTTGTTGCCTGCGCTGCCTTTCTTGCCTCCAAAACATTTCCTTCTGTAAGCGGAAGATAATACGTCAGGTTTCGCCTGGGCATATATTGGTTTAAGAGTTGGTGCGTGGCTTCTACATACCCTAATGAATCGCTGCCATAAATCACGTTGTCCCAGCTCGGTGGTGCGCCGCTTCTTTCTTCCAATTGTGATACGGAAAGATTGGCCACCATCCACGGAACATACTGAAGATGTTGCTGTACCTCTTTTATCCGGACCGGATCGTTCAGCAAACGGGAAGCAACAAACTGCGGAACCGCCACGATGCATTGCTTTGCTTCTATTGCTTTCACCAAATTTGATTTTACATCAAAATAGCTGACGATGATCTTGTCTTCGCTTTGCTCAATCTTCGTTGCCAGGTTACTGGTTTGAATGTTTGCCTGGATGGAGTTCTGCAGTTGCTGCGCAAGCCATCCGTTTCCTTCCGGCCATGTGAGCACATCCTGGTGTTCTGCGTTGGCACCTTTCCCTTTGCGACAGGCGAAGTAATGAATGCCCGCCCATGCACTTGCCTTATCGTATGGCGTTCCAAAATCATCCCTCGTGCAGTAGTTCACATACCAATGCAGGTAAGGGCTGTTGAACCCTTGCTGTTCAAGCCATGCTTTCATCGTAACGCTATCCAGTTGTACAAACGCATCATCGTTGCTCGATGCGTTGACCGGCAGCGCAAAAGCTTCTTTGCCGTCACTTCCTTTTTTATACCGGAAGTCATTCATTAACGCCAGGAATTTTTCTATCTGTTTTCTTTCCTCCGGCGGCACGCCAAAATGCGGAACAAGCCCTTCCTGCCACTGCCCGTTAATATACAGGCGTTCTTCCGGGTGGAAACAAAGGAACATGTCATTGTAGAGCGGCAAGCCCTGTTCGTTTTGCCCGGTGATAACGTTTGCTTCTTTTAAAAAACTGATGTATTCTGTTAAGTCGTTATTGGGAATAGGAACATAATGAGCACCCCAGGGATAAGCCGATGTGGCGTTGTTGCCTTGGGCAGAATTACCGCCTGTCTTTTCTTCCAGGTCTAGTAAAAGAAAATCATGAACGCCTGTTTTTTTCAAATGATAGGCAGCCGAAAGGCCGCTGATACCACCGCCAATAATCACTACATCTTTTTGAATAATGGAGACAGGCTTATCAAACTTCTTGTCGCGCAGCAGGTGGCCCACATGCGCAGAGGCACCCATGATCTTGCCTGAAAGTTTCTTCCTGCCTTTGCACGAGGACGACAAAGCAGACAAAGCCAGAAATGCCGAAACAGCTTGTATAAAATAGCGCCGGTTCATCTTACATCGCAAGGTATTTCTCCCATTCTTCTTCAAAGTATTGCACCAGCACCTGGTTGTTTAACCGGTTGGCTTCAATGGGCAAGGTTGTTTTCATGTCTTCAGGGAAAACGAACATTTGTTGCAGTACGGGAATATTCAAAAATTTTAAATTGTTGGGTAACTGTGCGAACATGGCCGGCGGCTTTTGATGCATAGCCATGATATAACCCCACTCGCCAAACGAAGGCACATAGTTGTGATAAGCCATTGTTTGCAGCCCGACGGAACGCAGGGTTTCCGCAATACACCAAAAACTGCGCGGCGCTGCAAACGGTGAAGTGCTTTGAATAACAGTGATCCCCGCCGGCGCCAACGCCTGCTGCAGGAGGTAATAAAACGCGGTACTGTATAATTTACCAATGGAAAAATTGGAAGGGTCGGGGAAGTCGATAATGATAGCATCGAAAAGTTCTTTATTGGCACGCAGCCAGGTAAAGGCATCGGCATTGACCACCTGCACCTTTTTGTTTAACAGAGAATGTTCATTCAATTTTAATAACATCTCCTGCTTTTGAAAAAGTGCCGTCATAGCCGGGTCCAGGTCAACCAATGTCACCTCATTTACTGACGGATATTTCAATACTTCGCGAACCGCCAGTCCATCGCCACCGCCTAAGATCAGCACTTTATTCAGATGAGATACCGAAGAAAGTGCAGGATGTACCAGCGCTTCATGGTAGCGGTACTCATCAGCCGAAGAGAACTGAAGGTTACCATTTAAGAACAGTCGTATTTCCTTTTTATTTTTTGTA
>DASVSM010000209.1:0-7332 GCA_036388115.1 Flavisolibacter sp. | reverse complement strand
CCTTTCGTCTTCCACAATTCCGTATCATAAGTCGGCTCCCACGAGCCTACGTTTTTTGTATAAATATCCTGTACATTCCAGGCACCTTTTTGCAGATCGGGGCAAACGGCAACTGAAACATAGCCGTGCCGTTCTTCATCGCGGAAGATGATGGCTGCCGATAAGTTATTGCCGGCTTGCCAGGCAATGATCTGCGGCCTTGAAATAGGAATGCGTTTGGTGCCGGCGCCGCTTAAACTGAACAGCGTTGTTCGAAAGCCGAGGTCTTTTGTTTGCCATCCGTTGCCGCTTTTATACACCAGGTGATATTGCGGTACGGTTGCTCCGCTGTCGCGCCAATACGTAGCGATGTACGGATGCCCTGATGGGTCGGCAAACATGGAAGTCTGGTTAATCAATTCTGACCGCTGCGGGATTTTACAGGCAATTTCCGCTGAGGCTTCGGTGATGGGCAATGCATAGGCCTCACCGGTAGATTTTTCCCAACTAAGGCCGCCATCGTCCGACCGTGCATAACAGAGGTCATGGTTGCTGGCAACATCCGGACTTTCCCGCCATACCCATGAAAGATGAATGGTTCCTTTTGCATCAATGCAGGCCTGCCAATATGCATTCCTCTTTCCTTCGCCGTCAATTAGTTTGGTTTGCAGCGGCAACCATCGTTTTGTTTTTGTTGCGTACCGGTTGATGATCAGGTTACCGTTTCCTGAACCGCCATCGCGGTAAAAGAAAAGCAGGTCGCCGCCGGGCACCCGGTAAAATTCCGGGTAGCTTACCCTGCTTTCTCTTTCGCCTGTCATGGACGTTTGTGGTCCCAGTTCCAATGAACCAGGCTGCAGGCTTTTGGCGTAGTGCAAGCTATTGTTGTGATGATCCCACGCGGCGTGCAAATAACCATCGCCGTCCACCGCTATGCTGATAACATTGTGTGCATCGGAGACATTGCCTTTGTAAGGGGTTTGCTGCAACGTCCATTTTGCTTCGCTGTTTTTGCGCTTGCCCAGCACCATCATCCCAGCGCCGTTGTAGAAAGCAATAAACTGCGTATCGCCAAAACTTACCAATGAATTTTTGCGAAAGACGGTTGTGTTGATTGAGTTGGCCGCCCAGCCGCTGTCCACCGGAACAAGGTTCACCGCATCCATTTTTTGCGGCAGTGATCTGGTAGAAGAACAAGCCGCAAAGAATAGCATTGCTGAAAAACTGCAAAGGATCGCCGCAGGCAAATGGGTGATATAAACTTTTTGTTTTTTCATTGGTTAACCATCAATCGCCTGGGCTTTTGGGCCGCCTTTGCTGCCAAAGACTTTGCCGGTGCAAATGTACCAGCATGTGAAAAACTGTCCCGCTTTTTTTGCGCTACCCGTACGTAATCAACTTCAAATTTTAAAGGAAAGGTTGTGTTATCGGGATTGCCGCCATTCATGCCGCCAATGGCTAAGTTGAGCAACATATAGTGCGGTTGTTTGAATGGAAATGAAGTGGTATCGTGCCGGTTGTATAACCGGCTTTGAGGTTGATAATTCAAGAGCACATCGTCAAGGTAAAGGCCGATGCCCTGTTCGTCCCAATCCATGCGCCAGACGTGAAAGCTGTCTTTCCATGTTGGCGAAAGACGGCGTACTGGAAACGTATTGCTGTACCAAAAGGCTTTACCCGGATTAGCATCAGCCACCGCAATATTCGCCAATAGTTTCCCGGTGTAGTATTCCATAATGTCTATCTCCCCGTTGGCAGGCCAGCGACCAGTTGCACCAAGCGTCCACCAGGCGGGCCAATACCCTAAAACCGTATCAATACGGGCCCGCATTTCAAACCGTCCGTACTGCCATTGCTGCTTACCGGCGGTGCGCATGGAGGTGGCCGTGTATTCAATGGTCTCCCGTTTTTTTCGCCAGTCCTTGCTGCCGGCCACATAGGTTGGATTTGCCTTTTTCTCACGCCGGGCTTCTATAGTAAGAATACCGTTTTTGCACGTTGCGTTTTCTTTCTGGTACCACTGGTGTTCTTCGTTGCGTACAAAGCCTTGCTCAAATCCCCAGTTGGCAGTGTTGATGGTGTCGACATTGAATTCATCCGCCCAGACCTGCATGTAATCTTGCGTAGCTAAATCAAAAGAAACAATATCAGGTAATACGTTGTCATCCGTTTTTATCCAGAAATAATTTGGGCCTTCGCTTAATGTTTCAGCGCCGATAATCAACATTGCGCCAGCTAAATTCTGTTGAGATGCGGATGCGGAAATAGAAGAAGCCGTGCTGTCCTTACCGGTATAATAAACAACAACTTTTTTACCTTTTTGATTTTTTGTTTTACTGAAATGAAAAGCGATCAGCGACAAAGGATTGCCACTGCCGGCAGTGATGATTTGCAAGCGCTGCCAGGATGCAGCATTATCTGCACCGGTAGTAACCGGCCTTACTTCTGATGAAACGTACTTCATTGTTTGCGCTTGCAGGGCAGATGCACAAAACAAGGGAAAGAATGCAATCAATATCTTCTTTAAAAACACACAATATTTTTTACACAAGCTATTAATCATTTGAGAAAGTTGCGCCCCGGCCAATCCAGCGTTGCCTTTATATTTATGCCTTTTGTGGTTGCTCCTATGCGGCCACGTTCGACCCCTCCGGGGTCAGCGTTCATCCTGTTCATTCTACACCCGGTTGCACCGGGGGCTATTCATATTTGACCCCTTCGGGATCTTGTTTAAACGTCCATTAATCATTTTGATTCTTCAGGGTCTCCTCTTGCAGCGGAACGAAAATCTGAAACTGCTTTGATCTCCACTTACGAAACAGTTCAATGAAACGAATAATTTTATATAGCGTGTCTGTAAGCGATAAAAGCCAACGTTACGTTCCCCGTATTACAACCAAACCGAAACATCATGTACATCTTACTTAAGCCAGTATCAGTGCCCACGGACTCCCTCTCCAAGCCTCATCCGTCCGCCGCGGCGGACACCTTCTCCATCTGGAGAAGGAAAGCGAAACTTATCTAATGTCGGCGCCGCCTTCTATGCTTTGCAATTCAACATCAGGACCGTAGCTGCCGGTAAGCAAGATAACCGGAATATGGTTCAGCGCAGAATCAGACTTTATGCGGCGGCAAAGTTCAATGCCGCTCATTTCGCCCATTTTAATGTCGCTGATCACCAGGTCGGGAAAGGATTTTTGCGTTTGAGCAAAGGCTTCTTCCCCGCTTGCTGCGGCCAGCACCTTGTATTTATCTCCCAAAATTTGCTGCAGGTATTGGCGAATTTCCCCGTTGTCATCGGCAACCAAAATGGTTTGCCTGCCGGTAACCACTTCATCGAGGTGCGGTTCTTTAGTAACCGGTAACATCCGGGCTTCAGTTAGCTCCGGTTCCGGCTGCCGCTCTTTTATCGAAACAGCTTCGGCTGCCGGTTCGTTTAAGATGACGGCATCGCCGAAATGCGCCAGCCCTTTTTGCAGCGTCATAATAAAAGAAGTGCCTTTGCCTTCTTCACTTTGAAATGAAATTTCGCCTTTGTGGCCTTCCACAAAATGCCGAACCAGGTAAAGGCCAATGCCAAAGCCGGATTGCGCTGGTGCGGTACCCGATGGCGCCTGGTAAAATTTTTCGAACAACCGCGACCCAGCTTCCGCCGGAATGCCGCAACCGGTGTCAGCTACCGTTACTTTCACCGCGCCGGCTAATTCCGTTATGCTGAAAACAATTCTGCCGCCCCGCGGCGTGAACTTGATGGCGTTTGACAAGAGGTTGTAAAGCGCAATCTCCATCTTCTGCCGGTCAATGTACAAGTCAAGGTCATGGTTCTCACATTCAAAAAAATATTCCTGGTTATTTGCTTTTGCCTGTTGGGTAAAGCATAAAAAAACTTCGTGGCAAAAGGTGTAAAAATTCTGCTTTGCAAACTTCATGTTGCCGGCTTCTTTCTCCGCCTTGCGAAAGATGAGCAACTGATCTACAAGGCTAAGCAGGCGGCGTGCATTGCGGTTCACCGCTTTCAATTCATTGTGGTCTTCGCCGGTTTCGGACCGTTTCAATAGATCTTTTATCGGGTTGATGATAAGCGTAAGCGGCGTACGGAATTCGTGGGAAATATTGGTGAAGAAGGAAAGTTTTTTTTCGGTTAGCTCTTTTTCTTTTTCTTTTTCCAGTAACGCCAGCTTGATCTCATACTTTAATTTTTCCTGCCTTTTGCTATGAATAACATAGGCGTACACAGCACCAATTATTGCAGATGCATACAGGAGGTAAGCCCACCAGGTACGGTACCAGGGCGGCAGTACAGTGACCGTTAACAAAGTGGTTTCCCCACTCCAAACGCCGGCGCTGTTTGCCACCTTAATTTTAAATGTATAATCGCCTTCCTGCAGCCTTGAGTAGTTGGCCGTGCGAACGTTGTTGACATAATTCCAGGTCTTGTCCCAGCCTTCCAGCCGGTAGGCGTATTTTACTTTATCGGCGCCGGTATAATCCAGTGCAAGAAAATCAAGTGAAAGGGTGGCCTGGTCATAAGAGAGACGAATGCTTTCCACTTTTTCTACGTTTCTTCCGGTTACATAACTATCGTCTTCCTCTACCGGTTTGTTATTCACTTTCAAGCCCGTTAAAAAAACAGGAGGCACTGCTATCCTTTCATATACACTGTCAGGATAAAAGACGTTGAATCCTTTAATGCCACCAAACAAGAACTCTCCTGTTGTTAAAGCCAGTGCAGCGTTAAAACTGAACTGGTTGCTTTGCAAGCCGTCAGACTGCGAAAAATTCCGGCATGTTTTACTGACTGCATTGAACTTACAAATACCATTATAAGTACTAAGCCATAAATTATTATTGGCATCTTCCAGCAAACGAAGAATGGTGTTGCTGGGAAGGCCATCGGCAGTGGTGAATCGCTTATAGCTGCCAGTTGCCCGGTTATATAAAAGCAAACCGCCGCCATCCGTACCAATCCAGAAGTTTTTATTCCTGTCTTCATAGATACATCGGACCGTGTAACCTATTTCATAGCTGACGTGTCTCTTGTTTGTCCGGTCAATCTTAATCAGCGAAGAATAATCGCCGCCCCAAAAGGCCCCTTCCCTGTCTTCTAAAAGGCATTGAAGGTTACTCAGGTTGTCATCAAACAATTCAAACTCATTTTTGCTCCGGTTGAAAGAATACAAGGTGCCTTCATTGGTGGTGCTGGCCCACAGGCGTTTCTGCCTATCTTCATAAACCAGCCAAGCATTCTTTTCCGTAGCACCCGTTTTGGTGTTAACGAATGAAAAATGTTCAAATGACTGCGCTCCCTTTTTCAACCGGTTCATTCCGCCAAACCAGGTAGCCACCCATAAGTTCTCCTGTGCATCGCGGATGATGCTTGTCACGAAATTGCTGGTAAGCGTAGCTGGATTGGAAGGATCATGAACGTATTGGCTGAAGGTATTTTTCTGGCGGTCCCAATACCGCAAACCGGCGCCATCGGTGCCTATCCAAACATTCTTGCTCCCGTCTTCGCAAAAGGAAAGAATGAAGTTGTTAATGATATTATTCTGACCTGGTGCATGGTAGGTAAATAACGAAAAAGGGCTCGTTCGCGGCTGAATGGCATTAATGCCTCCGCGCAGGGTTCCAATCCATTTGCCACCCTCCGTATCTTCATAAACGGCATATACGGCATTGCTGTTGACCACCGGTTTTCCATCGGCAGAAAGGTAAGGTTCCGGCTTCTCTCCATTTACATTTAACCACCATACACCACCTCCATCGGAAGCGATCCATAGCGCCCCTTTTTTATCTACCGACAGGTTAACAACCTTGAGTTTGGAAGGCAATAAGTTCGCTGATAAAATACCGGTTGCTACATTGTACTTAAAAAGTCCATCTTCATTACCCAACCATAAATTGCCACTGTCATCAAACTTCAGGCAATCCCCTTTCTTTATCGCTCCATTGATTATCCGAAGGGTTCGCCTCTTTATATCGAACCGGCAAAGGCCTGCCTGTGGAATAAATATCCAGGCAAGCTGGCTGCTTCTATCAATGGCAATAGCCGTTACGCCATAAGCCCCTTCACGACCTTTCCAATCAGTTAATGGAATCTGAAGTCCTGTCTGGCTGCCTTTTTCGAACATGAGCAAGCCGGTTTTTTGTGTGCCTACCAGCATTGATCCACCCGAGGTCACTTTTTGAATAGCTCTTATCCCATCCTGCATGGGGACGGCTGCCGCTTCATTCCACCATTTAAAAAGAGGAGAAGAAAACCGGGAATTAAGGGGGTCATAGATGCTTAATCCTTTTTCGCAACCAACCCAAAGTTTGTGAGACGCATCGCCTTCGATAACACTGACGTGATTATCGGTTAAAGAATTCTTATCGTTGATGTCATTCCGGAAGACTTTAAAGCCATAACCATCGTAACGGTTTAACCCATCGTAGGTGCCAAACCACATAAAGCCGTTATGATCCTGGTAGATGCTGGTAACAGCATTATTGGAAAGACCTTGTTCTATGCCTAAATAAGTAACCGGTGTTCTTTCGTAAGCGAAACAGCACACGTGTACGATAAAGAGAAAAAAGCAGCAGAAAAAAGTTTTTGCAGGCATAAGTTTCGATAACAATTTCGGGAATTTAGCTTAATCTGAAACCGATTTAAAACAATTGAGGGTAAACGCAAGCCCCTACACTAATTGGGCTTTTGATTTAAAGAGCCTGACGAGCTTTGGCCCTAAACAAACAGGCGGATGGTGATGCAAGCAATATGAATGAAATGTGCTTAAGCCAGTAACTGTGTGGCTGATGGCCTTCCTGCCACCCGGGGTAACCACGAGGTTACGTGCATAGCTCTGAGGGACAGGGGCCGGCACTTGCGTGAGGGATAGAAGCGGTTATCCTTTTTTGCCATCAGCATTTTACTATAAAGATGAAAAACTGCAAAGGCAAAAAAGATAATAGCGGATAGCCCGACGGCGCCTCGCCGGCACGCCCGAAAATGTGTAATTAATTGTGGTTTACAGGACATGCCATGAGCTTATCAGGACATGCCATGAGCATGTCCCTACGGAACGGGCACGCCCAAATGCGGAACAAAAAATTGGATTACCAATCCAGCTTCACCAGCGAAACACCTTGTCGCGGCAGACTAAATTTAATCAGAGCGGCCCCTTTCACAACTGCTACATCTTCCGGCTTGCCGATGGTATGCAGACCACCTGCTTTTTCCAATGTTTGTATTTGTTCTTTGGTGGGTGATTGCGGGGAACCCATCTTCTTCCACACCTCGTAAGAATTGCTGTGTTCTGCATCAATCCGGTAATGCGTAAGCTTTACTTTTTTACCGGGAAGATTGGCAATGGT
>DASVSM010000208.1:0-4209 GCA_036388115.1 Flavisolibacter sp. | reverse complement strand
TGGCGGGTCTGCTGCAGCACCACAATATGAATTTTTGCGTTGGAACTATTATCCCATCTTCGAATCGAGAAGCACACACATCGTTAATAAAAATTTAGGGCTCGTGTCCGCACGTTATGTAAACTCAATTGATACCATCGAAACAGAAGGCGTTCGCAAAACTTTTTTATTACAGAGCTCTGCCAACTCCCGCAACCTTAATACGCCAGCGTTGATCAGTCCGAATGAAAACCGAAACTCTCCGCAAGATGCTTTGTTTAGAAAGAACGGCATCCCTGTAGCGGTTTTGCTGGAAGGAAAGTTTACCTCACTTTACAATAACCGGGTTACGAAAGCACAAACGGACAGCCTGGCCCAAAGCGGTGGCTTTAAAGCATCTACTGCTGAGGACAACAAGATCATTGTGGTGGCAGATGGCGATATGGTGCTCAACGATGTTTCGAATAAGCAAGGCCCCCTGCCAATGGGAATGAATTTGTTTACAGTAGGTACGCAGTATGAGTATCAGTTTGCCAATCGTGAGTTTTTGTTGAATTGCCTGGAATATCTTACCAGTCCATCCAACATCATCAGCACACGAAATAAAGAGATTGTTCTGCGACTATTGGACACGAAAAAAGTAGAAGCAGAAAAAGGAAAGTGGAGCCTGATAAACATTGCTTTGCCCATTGTATTGGTCATTGTTTTTGGCTTTATCTACCAGCGTATTCGTCGTTATCGTTTTGCTTCTGCCTAACTTCGCCGCATTTAAAACGGTTTTATTAAGAAAGATCGGAATGACCAATCATCAGTTGACATATTTAGTTTTCGGGATTGTTTTAATCCTCTCCATTGTAGTTGACCTCGGCATTTTCAGTAAAAAGTCAGGTGACGTAAGCATTAAAAAAGCCCTGATACAAAGCGCCTTTTGGTTTGGGCTTGGGTTTGCTTTTTTTGGGTTTCTGTGGTTTGTGGATGGCGAGAAGCCGGCGCTCGAATACATCAGTGCCTACCTCATGGAAAAAAGCCTGAGTATCGACAACATCTTTGTTTTCATCCTCATCTTTTCTTTTTATAAAATCCGTCACGATCATGTGGCCAGGGCACTGATGATCGGCATCTTGCTGGCCATTGTTTTCCGGGTCATCTTCATCACAGTAGGAGTGGTGCTGGTCAGTAAATTCCACTGGATCCTTTACATCTTCGGGGCGTTCCTTGTTTACACCGGCATTAAAATTTTTGCAACGAAACACGAGGAGGACTACGATCCCTCACAGAGTCCTGTCTATAAATTTATCAACCGCTTTTTCCCTATCGTTCACAAAGATGTAAGCGGGAAATTTTCTGTTAAGATCAACGGCAAGCGGTTCTATACAAACATGTTTGTGGTAACCATTCTTCTGGCAACAACAGATATTGTTTTTGCGCTGGACAGTATCCCCGCCGTGTTTGCCATCTCACAGGACCCGATGATCATCTACACATCAAACATCTTTGCCGTACTTGGACTAAGAGCTTTATTCTTTCTTTTAAAAGGAGCGGTGGCCAAGTTTGAATACCTGCAGCAGGGCATTGCCATTGTGCTGGTATTTATCGGCGGAAAAATGCTGGCCGAAAGCTGGCTGCACAAACATCTTACACAAAGCCAGATGGTGGTGATTTCGCTGATCGTCATTGTTGTCTGCCTGGTGGGTTCGATGGTGTATTCGCTGCAAGTGGCCCGCCGCCGGAAAAATGAAAATGATTTGATCTAAGCACTATGCCTTCCTATCGCCTGGCTGATATAAGCCGCATCGTAAATGGAAAACTCCATGGAAATGGCGGAGCAACCATCTCGCATCTTGTTTATGACAGCCGTCGGATTCAGCATCCGGAAACCTCGTTGTTTTTTGCATTGAAAACATCACATGCTGATGGCGCCCGGTTTGTTGACGACGCCTACAAAAAAGGTGTCCGGGCATTCGTGTCAACAACTGCATTTGAATTGGAAGGTGCTTCTGTTCTTGTAGTGAAGGATACACGTGATGCCTTGCAAAGTTTAGCAGCATATCATCGCCGGCAATTCCATCTTCCCGTTATTGGCATTACGGGCAGCAATGGAAAGACGATTGTAAAAGAATGGCTGAATAGTTTGCTGGAACACGACTATCATGTCGTTCGCAGCCCAAAGAGTTTTAATTCGCAAATCGGTGTTCCGCTTAGCGTATGGCAGATGGACAAGCAACATACTCTAGGCATTTTTGAAGCCGGCATTTCACAGATGGGGGAAATGCAAAAGCTAGAAGGCATTATTCAGCCAACAATTGGAGTCATCACCAATCTTGGCGAAGCACATAGCGAAGGTTTTTCTTCAGCCGAGGAAAAGCTGCAGGAAAAGTTGCGGTTGTTTGCCAATGCCGACGTTGTCATTGGCCCTGCTGAACTTCTTAGTAACAGGATTGAAAAGAAATTTACGTGGAGTATTGAACTTGATGCAACGCTAAAGGTCCTGCGTGTTCAGCATACGAAAGAAGGCACAACGATTGATGCTCTTTACAAGGAGGAAACATGTTCCCTGCAAATTCCTTTTTCCGATGATGCTTCTGTTCAGAATGCCATTACCTGCTGGTGTGTGCTATTATATCTTGGGGTGAAGCAGGGACAGGTGCAGGAACGTTTTCACGGGCTTCATCCCATTGACATGCGGCTGCAATTGAATCACGGCATCAACAATTGCCTGGTCATTAACGACAGTTATAGTGCGGACACGACATCGCTTAAAATTGCGCTGGATTTTTTAGTTCAGCAGAGTGCAGGCTTACAACGCACCGTAGTTCTTTCCGATTTTTTTGAAAGCGGTAAAGATGAGCCGAGCTTATACCGAGAGATAGCGCAACTGCTTAATCATTACGACATACAAAAATTAATTGCCATCGGCAAAACGGTTGGCGAACAGTTGCCGGGCAAGCTTTCATCAATTATTCAACTGCAAACCTATTCAACAACCGAAGAGTTTCTTCAACGTTTCAAAAGCTCCGACTTTAGCAAAGAGATTATTCTTATTAAAGGCGCAAGAAAAGCAGGGCTAGAACGCATTGCTTCTCTGTTCGAACTAAAACAACATGGAACGGTATTACAGATCAATCTTTCAGCGCTTACCCATAATCTGAAGGAATACCAAAAGCTGTTAAAACCTTCCGCCAGGATCATGGCAATGGTAAAGGCCTTTTCGTACGGCAGCGGTGGCGCTGAAATTGCTTCGGTTTTACAGTTCAATCATGTGGCGTATTTGGGCGTTGCTTACGCTGATGAAGGGGTTGATCTGGTAAAAGCTGGTATCACTTTGCCTATCATGGTCATGAATGCTGAACCCTCTTCTTTTGCCGCGATTGTGGAACACGATCTTCAGCCGGTGATTTATTCGGCTGGCTTACTGAACAGTTTTGAAGGATATATCAGGCAGCAGGGGTTAACGGCTTATCCTGTTCACCTGGAGATTGAAACCGGGATGAACCGCCTCGGCTTTTCTATTGAAGAAATAGAGGAAATAGGCAGTCATTTTGCAAAAAGTCCTTACCTGCATATACAATCTGTTTTCAGTCACCTGGCAGCAAGTGAAGAAGCAGCGAATGATGATTTTACTAAGCACCAGGCAGCACAGTTTGAGACAGCTATACAGAAGCTTCAAGAGCATGTTCCTTACTCTTTTTTAAAACACATCTCCAACTCTGCTGCCATTGTTCGCCATCCCGATTTGCAAATGGATATGGTCCGTTTAGGCATTGGATTATATGGCATTGAACCTGATGCAGAAGACAAACTCGATCTTCAGCCGGTAGCAACACTTCATTCAACAGTAGCACAGATCAAAGAAGTTAAAAAGGGCGAATCGGTCAGTTATAACCGGAAAGGAATTGTGAGCAGGGATTCACGAATTGCCACTGTGCGTATTGGTTATGCTGATGGTTACTCGAGGCGGTTTGGAAATGGTGCCGGAAAGATGCTGGTCAAAGGAAAGTTAGCACCGGTCATTGGTACTGTTTGCATGGATATGACGATGATCGACGTTACCGAAATTGAGCATGTCAGGGAAGGGGATGATGTAATTGTTTTTGGTGCACACCTTCCTGTGCAGGAGATAGCGGCATGGATACAAACCATTCCTTACGAGATCATGACATCGGTTTCGCAACGGGTGAAACGGGTTTATTATTACGAATGACCTCACCCCAGCCCTCTCCATGAGGAGAG
>DASVSM010000207.1:0-4646 GCA_036388115.1 Flavisolibacter sp. | reverse complement strand
ATCTACCTGCCACACATAATCTGTCAGTTCTTTTGGCGCCCTGCCCTGCCGTTCAAAGTCTTTGATGCTTCCGGCTAAATAAGCATCACTTTTTGTACTGATGGAAACCTGCTTTTTCCATTGAGCTGCACGGTTATAATAATAAGCGGCAAAGCGCAGTTTGATTGAGTCAAGGCTGCGGCTATTCACCCCGTTGTCAAACCAAAACATGTCAGGTTTGTATTTATCAACCAGCTCCTGGCAGCGGGCCAGCCATTCTTCCAAAAAGGCCTGGCTCTGCGGCGCCACACGCTGGTCTTCTATCACTTCTTCGCCGGCTTTTGCCTGTTGGCGAGCCGGTGGCTTTTGCGGCGGGCCGTAAAAATCGGCATACTGCGGATCGAACAAATCTGTTTTCACTTTTGCCTGCGGGTACATAAAATCCCAATGCTCCATGCGGTGATTGGAAACACCAAACTTCAATCCTTCTTTGCGAACAGCTGATCCTAAATCGCCAATGAAATCAATCTTCGGTCCCATTTCTTTGCTGTCCCATTTGGTTAGCTTGCTGTCGTACATGGCAAAGCCATCGTGGTGTTCGGCGGTGGGCACAACATATTTGGCTCCCGCCTTTTTAAACAGTTCCGCCCACTCTTCTGCTTTAAATTTTTCCATCTTAAAGAGTGGGATCAAATCTTTATAACCCAGCCTGTCAACCGTACTACTAAAACGTGTTTCGTGCCATTTTCTCACACCGCCATTGTTATACATGTGACGGGGATACCACTCGCTGGCATAGGCCGCCACCGTATAAACACCGTAGTGAATGAAGATGCCGAACTTACCATCTAAAAACCAATCGGGTACTTTGTAATTCTGTTTTACCGATTCCCACGAAGGTTGAAAAGGTCCTTTTGGAATATCAGCTGCTCTTCCACCCGGCAGGCTGATGGTAACACGTGGTAAAACAGGTTGTTCCGAAAAGCTGTTCGTTAGGCTATCCTGCGCATGTAGTCCGTGTTGTACTAACAACAAAACAGAAAATGCCAGCTCTTTGCAGTATCTCATAAACCTCACTTTATGTTTTATCATTCGCACGAATGAATGACTATCTAAATTCAATTATTTGTGATTGTAAGCCAGCAGAAGTTATCGTGACTTTAATTAACCCCGGCTTCTGCTGTGACTGAACATACGCCAACAACTTCCCATTGAAAGCTTTGCGTTTATTCGATTTATAATCTTCGTGGCTGACTGAACTTCCACTTTCCAGGCCAAGCAACTTGGCAGGGCCCTCTATGGTCAAGGAAACTTCATTGTCAGCATTAAAAACAGGAAGGCCATTTTTGTCTGTCAGCATTATTTCGATGTGACTAAGTTCCTTTTTACTGCGGGAAAGCGTTGTGCGGTCGGCGAGAGCTTTAATGGAATACACTTCCCCTGACGTTTTTACTGCATGACCTGCGGCTTCTTTATTTTGATTATATCCTTTCACAGCAATTTCACCGGGCTGGTAAATAGCGTCCCAACTAATGACTCTTTCTTTTGCATCAGTCATCTTTTTTCTCCCCAATGACTGGCCGTTTAAAAAGACCTCTGCTTCCTCACAGTTGGTAAAGCAACTGATCTTTACACTATCCCCTTGTTTGTAATTCCACGAAGGGAAAATGTTCCTTCTGTTATTCTGATTTCTGGCAGCCCCTGTTGATGTCCCGATGTAAATCATTGGTTTCTCCACCCACAAACTTTGCCTGAAATAATATTCGCTCTTGGGGAAACCGGCAAGATCCATCAATCCTGCACCGTTGCTTCGCGAAGGCCACGCCCTGGCCTCACCTAAATAATCAATGCCTGTCCATAAATACTGACCGGAGATGTAATCATTATCTGCAACCGCTTTCCAGGCCGTGTACTGGTGGCCGTTCTCGCTACCATAGATAACTCTTGCCGGGTACTTTATATGATCATCAGGATAGCGGTATTCCTGGTAATTGTAACCAACAACATCCAGTTGTTCAGGAAAGATCGTTTCGTTAGACATTACCACGCCGGCAAGTGCTGCCGTCACCGGCCGTGTTGTATCATATTGTTTTACGATGGCTGTTAACCCTTTTGCAATCTCACCCAAACGGCTTGCAGGCGGATGATCTGCCAGAAAGCCGCGGCCATAGATCTGCGGGTTGCGTCCGGTGTTCAATACCTCGTGTGAATAAGGATCGTTGGGATAATCAATTTCATTACCGATGCTCCACATAATAATGGAAGGACGATTGATGTTGCGGAGCACCATATCTCTTACATCCTGTTCTGCCCATTCTTTGAAAAACGAATGTGTACCTTCTTTACCCGGCTGTCCTACGTTCCATCCTTTGATCCATTTGTTCTTTCCTTCTTCCCATTCGTCGAAGGCTTCGTCCATCACCAGGAAGCCCATGCGGTCCATCAGCTTGTATAAATAATCGGCATGCGGGTTATGGCTCATGCGAATGGAATTGCAACCCGCTTCCTTCAATGTTTTTAACCGGCGCACCCACACTTCTTCTGGAACCGCAACACCTAATGCACCCGCATCATCATGAATGCAAACGCCTTTCAGTTTCATGGCCTTGCCATTCAGGAAAAAGCCTTTGTCTTTATCAAAACTGAACCAGCGAAAGCCTACTTCATCTGTTACTTCATCGGTCTTCTTTCCCTGCTTTAGGATGGATACATTGAGCTTATATAAAGCTGGATTTTCAACCGACCAGAGCGAAGGTTTTAGAACAGAAAATGACAGCGTTGCATCTCCTTTATAATTTGCTGCGACAGCTATTTGCTTCTGTGCTGTTGCTACAACCTTTCCCTTTGCATCTGCCAGTTGTGCTTTAATTATCACGGGTGAAGACGAACTATTCTGATTGACAACTTTCACTGTGACTACAGCCGTTGCACTTGCTGCAGAAACTTTCGGCGTGCTAAACTTTACGCCCCACAGGTCAACATGAACAGGATCGGTAGCAACTAAATAAACATTGCGGTAAATGCCGGAGCCGGTGTACCATCGCGAATCGGCAAAATCCGTATGATCTGCTTTTACAGCAATGGTGTTCTTTCCTGTTTTATTCAAATGTTGTGTAATCTCGTATTGAAACGAGACATAACCATTCGGACGCTTGCCCAAATAATGCCCATTGATCCACACTTCACTGTTCTTATACACGCCATCAAAGTAGATGAATATCTTTTTAGATCGAAGGGCTGGTGATATCTCAAATGTCTTTCTGTACCAGCCAACGCCACCAGGCAAATAACCGGTTGCACTTGCCCACTGATCGCTGAAAGGACCTTCAATGCTCCAGTCGTGCGGAAGGTCAACCTGTCGCCAGCTTGCATCATTAAAACTTGCGTTTTTAGCATCCACTGCGTCACCTTTAAAGAACCGCCAGTTATCGTTGAACAGTTGTGTTGTTCGCTGTGCTGAAACGACATGAGACAGAAAAAAGGCAATGCAAAATGCAACCAACTTTACGTTGCGGCCGCGGGGTGAAAAAGAACTTGCACTATTCATGTTGTATGGCTTGATAGATTTGAGTTAAGAGAGCTATGTCATGCTAAGCTTATCGAAGCATTGGGCGTGCCGGCGAGGCGCCGTCGGGCTATCCGCTATTATCTTTTTTGCCTTTGCGTTTTTCATCAGGTAGCGAAAGCTGATGGCAAAAAAGGATAACCGCTTCTATCCCTCACGCAAACAGCCACCCACCCCAGAGGTTTACAGTAAAGTCATTTCCTAAACTCGCCCCTCCAGGGAGGGGATGTGGTCGAAAGAAAGACCAGCGCCTCCTCTATTTCTAACCAACTTTTAAATTGAAGTGCATTTCAGCACCACCACTTTCAGAGTAACCATCCCCTCCCTGGAGGGGCGGCACACTGTAAGTATAAAGAACTCTTCGAAAGGGGTGGGTTTACGCCAGCACTATCGGCCCATCCTTACCTTCCAGGTGGGAAGGCCACCAGCCGCACAGGCACTGGCTTAAGCAAAATTTATTATTGTTGCTTGCGTCTTACTTAAGCAAGGTGCAAATGCAAACACAGCATCGTATAAAAGCAAGGGTCTGTGTTTTAGCAAACTCCCCTTTAGGGGGTTTGGGGGATTCCGCCCTTCTAAAACTTAAACGCTCCCACCTTCAAAAACACCCTGTAATCCTTAATCATTCCCGCACTACTCTTATCTGACCGCGGCAGGTAACGAAACCCTTTCACCTTCACCACTTCGCCTAAATCAATCACTACCTGGTGCGGGTGCTTAGGCTTTGCACCAACCGACTGGCTTTGCCACAGTGTTGATTCCTGCTGGTCAAATACTTTATCGGCTGCGCTGTTCGATGCAGTGATTTCTTCACTGTCTGCATACAGCACTTTCCATTTTAAGGTAGAGAGTTTTGTTCCGTCTTCACCTGTCAATTCCAATTCGGCTATGGTTGTCAGCGGGTCTTTTGCCTCTTGCGAATTCAACGCTTCCAAACAGAAGTAACGACCGCTTTGCACTTTGTCGAAACTCACGTCTTTCCATCCATTACCGGCAGGAAAAGTGCCTGTGATAGCCGGTGTTTCAGCGCTTAAATCAAGTTGTTGTCCTTTGGCCCTGTGCAGCAGCGATTCATCCGGATGCAATTCATCCAGTTTCGGTT
>DASVSM010000206.1:0-3341 GCA_036388115.1 Flavisolibacter sp. | reverse complement strand
CTGTGTCGCATCAATTCTATTTGTTCCTCGTTCTTGTAATGGATCATATATTAAACTGCAGCCTGTAGCCATTGGCTTGAGGCTTTATTTGATAAAAAAACCCGGTAAGCTTTCTCACCAGGTTTTGAATATTATTCGTATTGTCGGACATGCCAATGGCATGTGGCTACTAATAAGATGCTTGTGTAACAGTTCTGCCCTGGATACGGCCGCTCTTCATCAAACCATCGTATTGGCGCATCAGCAATTGTGTTTCAATCTGCTGAAGTGTATCAAGAATAACACCCACCATGATCAGCAATGAAGTACCACCAAAAAAGGTAGAGAAGTTAGGCTGTACACCTAAGAGTTGTGCAATACCCGGAAGAATACCAACAAAAGCGAGCAAGATGGCACCCGGCAATGTAATTCTATCCATGATGCCGCCGATATAATCAGCAGTAGGCTGACCGGGCTTTACACCCGGGATGAATCCATTGTTCTGCTTGAGGTTATCTGCAATCTGCTTTGGATTAAAGATAAGGGCCGTATACAAAAAGGTAAACCCGATTACCACCACTGAATAAACGGTCATGTACCAAACATTGGAGTGATCCTGGAAGATGGCAGAGATGCCCTGGCCTGTTGCCGTACCCGTCAGGTTGAAAAGAGTCGGTAAAAATAAAACGGCCTGCGCAAAGATGATTGGCATTACACCGGCACTGTTTACTTTGATGGGCAGAAACTGCCTGGCTCCACCAAACTGGCGGTTACCAACAATCTGCTTTGCATAGTTAACCGGAATCTTTCTTACCCCTTGCACCAGCATGATACATCCCATGATGATGGCAATCAGAACAGCAATTTCCACGATAAAGATCAGGATCAGGCCGGAACGTGTTGACTTGGAGGCCAACTCTTCCATGAATGACTGTGGAAGACGGGCCAGGATACCGACCATGATAATTAGAGAAGTACCATTACCTAACCCTTTATCGGTGATCTTCTCCCCTAACCACATAACGAACATTGTTCCTGCCGTTAAGAGGATGACAGTGGATAACCAGAAAAAGTCGCCATAAGAAGTAATGATGGCCTGACCAGCAATTTGCTTCAGGTAGGCAACGTATGCTGACGCCTGAACCAATGTAACAGCAACTGTAAGGTAACGGGTCCACTGGTTGATCTTTTTACGTCCGCTTTCCCCTTCCTTCTGCATCTTTTGAAACTGCGGGACCAGCACGGTCATCAATTGAATAAAGATGGAGGCAGAGATATAAGGCATGATACCCAATGCAAGGATTGAAGCCTGGTTAAAGGCGCCGCCTGCAAAGGTGTTGATCAGGCTAAGGATACCATTATTTTTAGTCTGGTCGCCCAGCTCGGTTAACCCGTCCGGATCTATACCTGGTAAAACGATATGCGTACCAACACGATATATGAATAACAGAAGCAGGGTGAAAAGGATCTTGCTGCGCAATTCCTCTATGCTCCAGATATTCTTTAATGTCTTAATTAGATTTTTCACAAAAGAGAATTGTTTATGGTGCTCAAACAAAAAAAAGCGCTTTGCAGCGCCTTGCAATTTAAGGAAAATTACTTCACTATTTCAACTGAGCCGCCTGCCGCTTCGATGGCTTGCTTTGCTTTGTCGCTCATAGCGTTTACTTTGAAGCTTAACTTGGCTTTTAATTCTCCGTTACCCAGTACTTTCACTCTGTCAGTTTGAGAGATCAACCCGTTCATGTATAAGTTTTCCAGTGAAAATTCCTGGATACTGTATTTGTCAGCTAATTGCTCTATTTGTCCAAGGTTGAATACTTTGTACTCAATACGGTTGGGATTTTTAAACCCACGCTTTGGAATACGACGCTGAATGGGCATCTGGCCACCTTCGTGTGCCATTTTGCGCTTGTAACCAGCACGTCCCTGTTGGCCTTTATTACCTTTTGTAGACGTTCCACCTTTACCGGAAGCTTCACCACGACCTATTCTTTTTTCTTTGTGAACGGCGCCCTTTGCAGGACGTAAATTATGTAGTTTCATGTTGTTTGATTTTTACTTACGGGGTTTATCTCCCCTCGCTTTTGTTTAATTAATAATTAAGAATGAATAATTAATTCCGTTCACCCTTAATCTTAATTTTTAATTATTAATTTCTTACGCCTCTGCCACAGTAATCAGGTGTTCCACCTTGCGAACCATGCCTAAAATTTGTGGAGTGGCTTCAACTTCTTTTGAAGCGTTCATTTTATTCAAGCCCAACGCCTGCAATGTCAGTTTCTGACGCTCAGGTCTGTCGATGGGGCTTTTTACTAAAGTGATTTTTATCTTTTTCATGATGAAAATTTCAAGATGTCAAAATCCAAGATCCAAATTTTTGACTTTTGTAATCTTGGCTTTTGCAATATTTTACCCGTTAAATACTTTCTTCAAGCCAATTCTTCTTGTTCTGGAAACAGCGATTGGTTCACGTAACAGAGCCAACGCTTCAAATGTTGCTTTTACCACGTTGTGTGGGTTAGCAGATCCTAGCGATTTTGCCAATACGTCGGTAACACCTGCACTTTCCAATACGGCACGCATAGAACCTCCGGCAATAACGCCTGTACCATGGGCTGCTGGCTTAATTAACACTTTAGCGGCGCCAACTTTTGCCAACTGGTCGTGAGGGATTGTACCATGCATTACCGGAACCTTGATGAGGTTTTTCTTCGCATCTTCAATTCCTTTAGTAATTGCCTCTTGTACTTCCTTGGCTTTCCCTAAACCGTGACCAACTACACCAGCCTCGTTACCTACCACCACTAATGCAGAGAAAGAAAAGGTACGACCACCTTTGGTAGTTTTTACTACACGATTGATAGCAACTACCTTATCTTTTAGTTCAAGGTCGCCTGCTTTTACTCTGTTTAAAATTGCTTTTGCCATTTTTATTTACTTAGTAATTAAGTTTTTGTTTTTGGAGCTTCGAACTTCAAGACTTTAAGAACTGTCTGAATGAGATCTGTCTTGAAGCTGATAGCTTGCAGCTTGCAGCTACTTTAGAATACCAGACCACCTTCTCTTGCACCATCAGCCACTGCTTTCACACGACCGTGATAAAGATTACCACCTCTATCAAATACACAGGCAGTAATTCCAAGTTCAGTTGCTTTACGTGCAATTGCAGCACCCACCATCTTACTCTTCTCTACCTTGGGAGCAGTTTGAGCCGCAATATCTTTTTCTCTTGATGAAGCCGCAGCCAAAGTATTTCCTGTGGTATCATCAATTAACTGGCAATAGATTTCTGCATTGCTTCTATATACTGCTAATCTAGGCATTGTACCTGTACCGGAGATCTTCTTACGAATGCGGTA
>DASVSM010000205.1:0-2982 GCA_036388115.1 Flavisolibacter sp. | reverse complement strand
TGACAGATTTTTATACCGGCCTTGTTGAGGAAGCATTGAAAGGAGGAAAAGACGAAGAAAATGACTGAGGTTAAGATAAAGAGCAGCCATCTTAAATCAATCTGTTGGATAGAAAGGGAATCGAAAAACAAAGCGATTTTTATTTCAGCTTCTATTGATGGCTTTGCTCCTTATCAATCTTAACCTTAACGCTGACCCGAACCTCCAAACTGTTCTTTATCTTGCAGCCCTCAAACAGCCATCCTGCATGTTTAAACTCTTACATAACAAACCCATTTGGATCCATATACTGTTAGCCCTGGCGCTAATCTTCCTGGTCCTTTTCTTGTTTGTTCTTTCGCTTAACTGGATTACCAAACATGGCGAAAGCAGCACGGTGCCTGCCGTAATGGGCAAGAAACTGAGTGAAGCCGAATCGATCCTTGAGAAAAAAGGATTTGAACTGGTCATCCAGGACTCTGTTTATTATGATTCCTTACCGGCCGGACAGATTTTAAAGCAGATACCTGAAGCAGACGAAGTAGTAAAGATCAACCGAACCGTTTATGTTACCGTCAACCGGTTTGTGGCGCCAGATGTAGAAATGCCGAACTTAAACGGATACAGCTTCCGGAACGCGGAAATGGTGCTGCGAAATTCCGGTCTTAAAATAGGGGATACCACCTTCCGGCCCGACTTTGCAAAAAACACAATCTTAGAAGCGTCGTATAACGGTAGCCCTATCAAGCCAGGAACGAAGATCAAACAGGGAAGCACAATTGACCTGGTATTAGGTCTTGGAGTCAGCAATGAATTTATTCCTGTGCCTGAATTGATAGGGATGACGTTTGGCGAAGCAAAAGCTCTTTTAGATGCCCAGGGGCTGATTCTTGGCGCACCGGTTTTTCAGCCGGATGTGACCGACAAAGAAAACGCGTTTGTTTACCAGCAGCGACCCGCACCTAAGACAGATGACGGCAAACGTTTAAGTATTCGTCCCGGTCAGATGGTCGATATATTTTTACAGGTAGAAAAACCAGTCGTTGATTCGTTAACCATTCAACCTCCCACACCCAACGAATAATGAAAAGTATTACCGTAGAAGAACTGAAAGCCCGCCTCGACAGCGGCGAAAAAATTAACCTCATTGATTGCCGCGAACCGCATGAATATGAAGAAGCCAATCTTGGTGGACGACTGATCCCGTTAGGAAAGATTCAGACCATGCAGGTAGAGGAAATTGAAGACCTGAAAGATGAAGAGGTGGTTGTTCACTGCCGCAGCGGTAAACGCAGTCAAATGGCCTGTATGGTACTTGACCAGATGGGTTTTACAAATACCGTCAATGTAGATGGCGGTATCCTCGCATGGCAGGAAAAATTCGGACGCTGATTCGAGGTTGGAGGTTGGATAAACTTGTTAAGATAAATTGACATCAGGCATAAAAGCTGCTCCAGCGTTGCAGATTGCCGGTTGCCGATTGAAACATCACTCCACCAGTTTTGCCATCCGTCCGCCGCTGCCCGCTAAATAAACTGCCTTTCCATCTTTCGCTTTGCGTACCACATGGTAGCCATTTCTGGTAAGAAGGTTCCAGGTTTCGCCACCATCGGTTGAATAGTCAACACCGGTAGTACCACAGGTAATGAGGTTTTTTTCGGTAAGATATTCCACGCAGCTTCTGTAACCATGTGGTGGTTGTTTTGGTGCTTTCCAGCTTTTACCCCGGTTGGTGGTAAAATAGCAATTGTTCGAAGACGAACTGTCTGCACTAAAATCGCCGCCCACCACAATCATCTTATTTCCCCCGTTCAGCTTTTTATTATCCCACACGGCAATAGAATTGGCACCCGTTGTTTCTTTGCCTTGAATGATGGGTAATTTTATTTTTTGGTCGCGGATAAAAATATGGGACGAAGTGCCGCCCGTGATGAATACTGCCTCGTTACGGTCAAGAGCTCTGATGTTTGTTCCACTTGCCGCAAAGCAGGCCTCACCTTTTTCTGCGTTTGGTTTAAATTGTTCCGGCAACTCCTTCCACGACTGACCACCATCAAATGTTCGTGCAATAAAAATTTTTCCATTTATGGGGTCGCCAATCACAATTCCGGCTTCGCTGTTCCAGAATTCCATTGCATCCAAAAACATTCCCTGCTTTTTA
This sequence comes from Flavisolibacter sp., assembly GCA_036388115.1. GTDB lineage: Bacteria > Bacteroidota > Bacteroidia > Chitinophagales > Chitinophagaceae > Flavisolibacter. The sequence continues at coordinate 842 of DASVSM010000205.1, read as the reverse complement.
TTTTCATAGACTACTTTCCAGTTGTAGCCGCCATCAGTTGTCCGCAAAATATAAGCAGGGGTATCAACCGCCATAATGATGGCCGTAGCGCCGTCAAACGCTTCGATATCGCGGAAATCGGTTTTCTCGAATCCTTTTACCTGGAACCATTTCCAATCTTTACCACCATTGATGGACGTGCCCACCATGCCGTTGCTTCCACTGGCCCAGACAACATTATCAGTTACCACGCTTAAGCCACGGATGGACGTTTTTGTGTTATTCTTCAGTTGCTCAATTTTTGGATTTTGTGCAAAGGCGATAGCCATAAGAAAGAAGAAGAAGAGTACCCCGGAAAGTTTTTTCATAGTTCTGTTTTCAGGTTTCTAAGTTAGGGAAGTGGAAGTGAATGCAGTCCACTACAGAAGGCTGTTCGAAAACCCTTTCATCAAAATCGATTGCTGATTGAATTTTTAATTAGGGATTTTTTGCATTCAGAAAGCTCACGATCTCGGCGTAAGCCGCGGCAAACGTGGCATTGTCCCAATCGCCATGGCCTGCATTAGCATACGAAACCATTTTTACATTCACACCGGCTGCTTCCAGTTTTGTTTTTAATGCAGTGGATTGTGCAATGGGAACAATCGGGTCGGCCGTACCGTGCAGTAACAGGGTAGGAGGGCTTTGTGCACTAACGAATTGAACCGGGCTGGATGCCTGGTAGGAAGCCGCATTTGTAGCCGGAGTGCCTCCCAGCAGCAGTTGAATGGCAAGCTGGTTGATAGAGTTTGCCGGATAGCTGTTATGAAGCGCTACCATATCGGTAGGGCCAAATAGACTAACCACCGCTTTTGCTTTCGGTG
>DASVSM010000204.1:0-4756 GCA_036388115.1 Flavisolibacter sp. | reverse complement strand
AATAGGAAAATTCCTGCCTAAATTAGTGGTTTCCCTTTTATGAAAGAAAAAAGTACGGAGCAAGAGGAGGTAAATGAGCGGAAAAGAGGTGGTGAATTTGCAGAAAACCTGCTTCGTTGGAACCGGTATGAGAACAATCGCCAGATGCCGTGGAAAGGCGAAAAAGACCCGTATAAAATATGGCTCAGCGAGATCATTTTACAGCAGACGAGGGTAGAGCAGGGGTTGAAATATTATCAAAACTTTATAAAAACCTTCCCCAATGTGCATGCCTTAGCAAATGCACCGGAGGCAAAAGTTTTTAAGCTCTGGGAAGGACTGGGTTACTATTCCCGGTGCAGGAATTTGATTGCTACCGCAAAGTATATTTCGCATGAGTTAGGTGGCGCTTTCCCAAAAAAATATGAATCGATCCTGGCTTTAAAAGGCGTAGGAAGCTATACTGCTGCTGCTATTGGCTCCTTTGCTTACAACCTGCCTTACGCTGTTTTGGATGGAAACGTTTTTCGGGTTCTTTCGCGAATTTTCAACATTGAAATTCCCATTGATTCTACACAGGGCAGGAAAACTTTTTCTGCTTTGGCGCAGGCTATTCTCCCAGTAAAAGACGCCGGCCTGTACAACCAGGCAATCATGGATTTTGGGGCTGTCATTTGCAAACCTGTCCCTCTTTGCGATAACTGTTTTTTCAACAAGAAATGCCTTGCTTATTTAAACGGGAAGCAGCAATTGCTTCCGGTGAAAGAAAAGAAGCAAAAGATCAAAAAGCGCTGGCTGAATTATTTCGTTGTGCAATGCGGGGATGAAATGCTGATTCAGCAGCGGGATGAAAAAGATATCTGGCAGGGACTACACCAGTTTGTACTCATTGAAACTGGCCGCAGTTGTACGCGAAGCCAACTGGAGAAACTTTTTCAAAAACAATATGGGCTTGAAGACTACATCATCACCTATGAATGGGAAGAAAAGCAGGCTTTATCGCACCAAAATATTTCTTTTCATTTTTTTATTTTAAAAGTGAAAAGAAAAAAGAAAGTGCAGAATTATACCTGGATGAAGCTCTCTCATCTGCAGGAGTTGGCCTTTCCAAAGATCTTGCAGCAGGCAATGCAGATGATAAATAATCAGTAATGAGTGTGCTCCACAGGTTCAGTCCGGTCGCTATCATTGGAAAATTTGCACATCATAAGAACTCATTCTTCATTACTACTTACTCATTCTCCCACGCTGGCAGCAAATTTGATTATCTTTTTTTAAATTTACGGGTAGGCATAGTTAGACGAAAGCTATTATAACGATAAATCGTAATTGTATGAGAGGAGTAAACCGCGTTATGCTCATTGGCAATTTAGGCAAGGATCCGGACATGCAGTATTTAGAGGGGAATATCGGGGTAGCCAAATTTCCGCTGGCAACCACCGAAACATTTAAGGACAGATCGGGTAAACTGGTTTCACAAACCGAGTGGCACACCGTAGTTCTTTGGCGAGGCCTGGCCGAACTGGCGCAAAAATACCTGCACAAAGGAAGCTTAGTTTACATTGAGGGCCGCCTGCGCACTCGTAGCTGGGAAGATAAAGAAGGTGCCCGCAAATTTGCCACCGAAGTAGTGGGAGATAACCTGATTATGCTGGACAAACGAACCGACGGACACGGCACCTCCTCGCAAACCACCACGCAAACAGATACTGACATACAAGGTTATGCGGGCACTACGGATGCACCAATTGGCGATCCCGGTGATCTGCCATATTGATTAACTTATATCTAAATTTGACAGGGCAGGCCTTCAACCTGCCTTTCTTATTATTTTTGAACCAAAACATTCGCTTTGGATTATCATTCGACCAGCAATCTTCTTTATATCCTCCTGCAAAATCCACCTGCTTCACAAGGCACTGTTTTATTGGTTGTGCTCCTTTTGGTTTTATTGTTTCTGAGTTTTTTGGTTTCCGGCGCCGAAGTAGCTTTTTTCTCCCTGCAGCACAAGGACGTAAACATGTTGAAAACAAAACAACATGACGCCGCCAAACGAATCACTTCTTTACTTGAAAACCGGAAAGAGGTATACACGACACTGCTGATTGCAAATGGCATCTTTAATATCTCCATCATTTTACTGGCCTACTTGCTTCTATCGCCAATCAGGATGATAACATTGCACACGCCTTTCATAAATCTTGATCTGGATATACTTCTTAAGATCATCATCATTGCTTTTGTGCTGGTATTCCTGTGCAAAGTGCTACCAAAGGTTTGGGCTACGCAGAATACTTTACGCTTTGCTTATACCTCTTCGGCCCTGGTAGAAGGACTGCATTTGCTCCTGGGTGGCATCAGTGCCCGCATGGTAAATATTGCCGATAGCATCAGCAAAACCAGTGGCGCCGATGAATCCGATGCCGTAAGCATGCGGGAGCTGGATGATGCCATTGACATCACCAACGTGGAAACATCGGTTGAAGAGAAAAACATTTTAAAAGGCGTTATCAAGTTTGGCAATATCACCGTTCGCCAGATCATGCGTTCGCGGCTCGATGTGAATGGCCTTGAGTATGATGCGCCATTTGGCGATGTGGTAAAGAAGGTAGAGGAACTGCATTATTCACGCCTGCCTGTTTACAAAAATAGCCTGGATGAAATTGTCGGTGTCATTAACACGAAGGACTTGCTTCCTTTTCTCGATTCGGCACAATTTGAATGGCATGGGGTCATTCGGCCAACGCTGTTTGTGCCGGAAACAAAACTGATCAAGGACCTGCTCGCGGTCTTCAAATCCAAACGCATTCACTTTGCTATTGTAGTGGATGAATTTGGTGGCACCAGCGGTATTGTAACGATGGAGGATATTCTGGAAGAGATCATTGGTGATATCCGCGATGAGTTTGATGAAGAAGAAAACTCGGTGCGCAAAGTGGACGAACAGACATACATCGCCGATGCAAAAGTTATGTTACCGGATCTCTGCCGTACAATGCGGTTACCCATTGATACGTTTGATACCGTGAAAGGTGAAAGTGAGTCGCTGGCAGGATTGATACTTGAAATTGCCGGTGAGTTTCCGCAGGTGGGCCAAAAAATTGTCAGTGGTGATTTTGAATTTACCATCATGGAAACAGAACGAAACCGCATTAAAACAGCCAAGATTTTTATCAATCATGTCAGTGATGAATCGTAGCAAGGTAATGGGCAATCAGCAATCGATAATTGGCAAGGGGTATGTGACAAAATCAGGCTCTATTGTCTATTGCCTATTGCTGATTGCCAGTTGTCTCTCCGCTTGCAACAGCGATTTTGTACAAAAGGAAAGAGGCTACTTTAAGATTGATATGCCGCAGAAAAAATACCAGCTTTTTGATCGTCCCGGGTTTCCTTATACATTCGAATATCCTGTGTATGGCACTATCATTCAGGACTCACTTTTTTTTGATGAAAGGGCCGAGAACCCCTACTGGATCAATGTTGACTTCCCGCAGTTTGACGGCCGGCTGCATTTAAGCTATAAAGACGTAGGTAAACACCAGTTTGATTCGCTGGTGAACGATGCATTTACTATGTCTTATAAACAGCATACCTCAAGGGCTTCCGGCATCCAGTCGCAGCCTTTCCAATCGCCAACCGGTGTTCGTGGTGTGTACTTTACGTTAAAAGGAAATGCGGCTACTGCCAACCAGTTTTTTGCCACGGATTCAGTGAAGCACTTTCTCCGGGGCGCTTTGTATTTTAATGCTACCCCTAACGAAGATTCACTTCGTCCCGTGAATAATTTCCTGCGTGAAGACATGCAGCACCTGATCAATACCCTCCGCTGGAAATAAGGCTGGCAAGGTTTCGTCGAACTTAATTTTCCACGCATCCGATTCTTTTTTAATTTACCAGCTTAATCTGCTGTTTATGAAGTGTAGGATGCTGACCTTTTTCCTTTTCTTTTTTTCAATGATCACCAGCGCACAGCAAAAACCTGCTGTTGTTGATTCTTTCAAAGCAAAAGTTGCGCGGGCAAAAACCCCGGAGGAGAAAGTGGAGGCACTAAGCCAGCTTTCTATGGTTATGATGAATAACAGCCCTGCGGAAGGTGATAAATATGGGGCTGCTATGTTGCGGGAAGCCGAAATATCGCGAAAGCGGAACCTGATATCAAAAGCGCATTTTTACAACGGGCTCCGATACTCTTTCCTGGCAATGAATAAGGAGTATATTCAAAAGTCGATGGCCAGTTATACAAAGGCATTGGAAGTTGCTAAAGAAAACGACCTGGATAAAGAAACCATAGAAGCACTCCTGGGTTTGACAAACATTAACCTGCGGGTACCTGATCTGGACAAGGCCTTAAATTATACGACGCAAGCTTTTGCGGTGGCATCGGCACTTAAAAGCGATACGCTGCAGGTAGCCTGCTACATTTCGTACGGCGATGTATATAGCCGGAAAAAAGAGCGGCTACTTTCTTTGCGTAACTACCTGCAGGCGTTGCGCATAGCCGAGGAGGCCAAGCACCACAGATCACTTCGGGGCTGCTACACCAGTCTTTCAGGTTTTTACGCAGGCATAAAGGAATACGACAAAGCAATTGATTTTGCACAGAAAGCCCTCGACGAGTTGCCGCTTCTGGCTATTGAGAACGAGCAATATCAACGGGCAATGGACTTATATGGCTTGGGAAACCTGTATGTGCAAAAGAAGAGTTTTGAAATGTCGGTGCATTATTTCGAAGAGTCTATCCGGCTGGCCGATTCGCTTAACTACACGCCTTTAA
>DASVSM010000203.1:0-5387 GCA_036388115.1 Flavisolibacter sp. | reverse complement strand
AACAGGGAAGTGGATTTTTCGCCGCTGTTGGAAATACTCAATGTATTGTTATTAATAACAGCATCCCTGAAAATCAGGTTTTGCCAATCGGTATCGCCGGTGTAAAAAGTATAGTCGAAAGGATTGGCATTCAGATTTCTTAGTTGCGTGTCATATAACTTCCGAAATCCTGCAGCGTCCGTTACGTCAATTTTATTGATCACTTTCTGAATACCCACTGAACTTTGAAAAGATATCCTAGTCTGTCCTTTACCGGCCCTTCGTGTTGTAACAATGATAACACCATTGCCACCCTGCAAACCAAAAATTGCGATAGAAGAGGGATCTCTTAATACTTCAATGCTTTCAATATCGCCGGGATTGAGATAGTCAATGTTGGTTTGAAATACGCCATCAACAACATACAAAGGATTTGTGTTACTGGTACTGTTAACACCCCTTATTCTTACTGTGGGGGAAGCGCCGGCCCGGCCGGTGTTCACTATCGTTAAACCAGCTACTTTTCCTTGTAGAGAAGAAATCGGGTTGGTATTTGGTTGCCGGGCGAGTTCTTCACCCTTGATGGAAGTGATAGATCCGGTTACATCTCTTTTTCGCTGCGTACCATAACCCACTACAACCACGGTATTTAATTCAGAGGTAGAAGTGGATAAGGTAACATTCACCGTAGTCAGTTTGCCCACAGGCACTTCCTGTTGTGCAAACCCAACAGAGCTGAATACCAGCACGGCACTTTCGTCCGGAACCGTTATGCTATAGCCGCCGTTGGCATCAGTTGTGGTACCGCCGCTTGTTCCTTTGACGCTCACAGAAACACCCGCCAGCGGTTCGTTGGCAGTGCCGGTTACCCGGCCTGTGATGCGGATGTCGGGTGCAATGGTTTTGCCGGCGCTTTCTTCTTTTAAAACAATCAGGTTGTTCTCCAGCATGCGGTAGGCAATGCCGGTGTTGGAAAGAAGAATATTCAGTACCGTGGCAATGTCTGCATCCGCCACATCAATGTTTACCCTTGGTTTGTTGGCTACCAGGGCCTGGTTATAAAGGAAATGATAGTCACTTACCTTCTCAATGCTCGCCAGTGCCTTTTTCAGATCAGCGGCTTGCAGCTTCAGGGTTATTTTGTCCTGTGTGTAGCCCCTTGCCGCTACTTGCAGACAGGCAAACAATATAAGTAGAACTGTTAGTTTCATAAGCCTGTAGAATTTTCGATAGTGAAAATTTTTCCAATGAGCAGTTGTGTATTCACTTTTCATACAATCGTTTATTTAGTTAAGAATCATACTTTTTTGAAGCAATCGAAATGGGCTAAGATGTATTACTTTTCATAGTTGTGTTGATGGTTTAATGTGTAATGGTTATGGTATTGTTGCTGATCGTAAAATGAAAGGGCGCTGTTTCCTGTAAAGCTTCTAATGCCTGGCTGACGGTTTGTTTTTCAAAGACGCCCGTCAGCCTTTCCGTTTTTACCTTTTCGTTCTTAAAACGAATCGTTACCCCGTACCACCTTTCCATTTTTCCGGCTACTTCCTCAAATGATTCATTATCAAATGTGAGTTTGTTTTCCACCCACGATGTTTCCGCAATTGTATTGTCATCTAGGTAACTGAGGGTGCTGAGAACAGCAATGGGCTCTGTTCTTTTTCGCCCTGTTTTTGCTGTTTTTTGATTAGTGGTATTGAGGGTTAGTTTTTGATTGGGCTGTAACGTGTACTTACTCTCCGGGCTATTGTCCAGCGATACTTCCACCTGCCCGCGGACAAGACTTGTTTCAATCTTTTTTTCGGAAGGATAACTGCGAACATTAAACGCTGTTCCCAGTACTTTTACCTGTGCTCCATTGGTATGAATGATGAAAGGTGTGCTGTTCTTTACTACGTCAAAAAACGCTTCGCCTGTAAGTGTGACCTCACGGTTTGAGATGCCGAACGGCTGCGAATAAGTGAGCTTGCTGCCGGCGTTCAACACAACCACGGAACTGTCCGGCAAAACAATCCTTGTGCGGGTGCCCGGCCGGGTATAGATTTCCTGCGTCTGTTGATGGCTAACAGTCGCATCCTTAGTTCCTTCTTTCTTCCACACAAGAAAACCTGCAAGCAGCAGCAGGCAGAAGAGTAAAAGAAAAACAGGTAGTTGCCATTTTCTTTTTTTGACCGGTTCTCCATTTATTTCAATGGACGCATTTTCTGAAAAGCTTATGTCATTTGTCTTTTGTGCTTCTATTCTGTTCAACAAATTTTCAAATGCTTTTTCGGAAGCCGTGTTCTGTTCTGATGGCTTCAGCTTCCACAGGTCAGCAATGTGCTGTGCTTCATACGACAGTTCGGGGTTGGCTTTTATGATCGCACACAGTTCCTCTTCTTCAGCGTCCGTTGCCTCGCCGGCTAACTTTTTGGCCAGTAAATTCCAGAATTGCTCTTCGTGCATGGAGGTAGATATACCTGATGGACAAGGAAAAGGCGATCTACCCCTAAAGGCTTTGAAAAATATTTCAGTAGAGAGATTGCTGTAAAGCGATGGAAGCACCCAGCTTCCGTAGAGCAATCGTCATTTGCGCTTCCACCGTTTTTACGGAGAGATGCAAAAGTTCTGCGACTTCCTTGTAGCGGAGGTTGTCTTCTTTCACCAGTTTAAAGATCAACCGGCATTTAGGCGGCAGTGCATTTACAGCGCTGCAGATCCGCCTGTACATTTCAGAGGTGATCATCAACTGTTCGGGATCGAAGTACAGGCTTTTCAATTCGGTTTTTACATCGTCCAGTGAAAAAGACCTTTCCCGTCTTTGCTTGGTAAGATAGTTAAGCGAAATGTTTTTTATACTCACATACAGGTAGAGATGAAAGTTCTCAATCCGCAAAAGGGTTTGGTGATGGTTCCAGATATTTAAGAAAACATCGGAAACAACTTCCTCAGAAGATTCTTTGCAATGTGTGATAGCGTATGAAAAGGAAACCAGCTTTGGATGATAGTGCAGGAAAAGCTGTTTATAAGCAACGTTATCATCATTCAAAGCAACCCTGGCAACAATTTCTTTCAGTGCAGTGGTATTCATAAGCAAAAGCAATCATTTCAAATCTACACACAAATAAAAAGCTCACCAAGTAAAATATGATGCTGATGTTGTTGCGTAGCAAAGGTTTGCCATTGCAGGCGCCAATCGGCAAACAATATTGTGAGTTTGATAAATAACGGTAATGATGACGGCGGTTATCTTTGCCGCGATGAACACATTTGAAAAGCTAAAAGAAGCTTCGGCGCATCTGCAACAATACAATACAGCCGGGGCAAAAACCGGCGTTGTTTTAGGAAGTGGTCTTGGAAACTTTGTTCAGGAAATCGAGGTAAGTCACCAGATTCCGTATGCGGACATCCCGCATTTCCCGGTTTCAACGGTAGAGGGGCATTCCGGTAAGCTGATCTTTGGAACCATAGGGGGTAAAGCCATCATTGCTATGTCGGGCCGCTTTCATTTTTACGAAGGGTATACACCGGAAGAGGTAGCGTTCCCAATACGTGTGATGAAATTTCTTGGTGTTGAAACCGTGCTTCTTTCCAATGCGGCAGGCGGCGTGGGAGAAGGCTTTCAGGTAGGCGACCTGATGATCATCACCGACCATATTTCATTTGCTGTTCAGAACCCATTACTGGGACCGAACGATAACCGCCTGGGGCCACGTTTTGCCGACATGAGCGATCCCTATAGTAAAGAGCTTATTGCCAAAGCAAAATCCATCGCGGCCGAACGCAACATCACCTTAAAAGAAGGCGTTTACTTTGGCGTCACCGGTCCCACGTTTGAAACGCGGGCTGAGTATAAACTGATCCGCATTTTGGGTGCACATGCTGTAGGTATGAGCACGGTACAGGAAGTGATTGCCGCAGCACATTCCGGTATGAATGTGTTTGCCATGAGTGTGATCACCGATATCGGTATCCGTGACGAAGAAAATACCATTACTCATGAAGAAGTACTTCAGGCGGCCAAGGAAGCCGAACCAAAATTTTCTGCCATTTTTCGCGAAATGATAGCGACACTTTAATGTTCAAATTTTTGAAACGATTTTTATTTTATAAGAATAGCTTTTTATTTGTGCTGGGCATATTTTTGTCCGCAGAGGCGTTTACGCAGGATCCTGTTATACGTCCTGGTACCTTACGACGTCCAGCCACCGGAAATCCTTCCACACAAAACGATAATGCTCCAGCCAGGGGAAACAGGGGTGGAGATAGTGCAGCCAGTAATGTGGAAAGGCGTGAATATGCCGACGACAGCCTGCAGGTGAGTGTGTATACGCTTTCATCGGCAAGGGCAACCACCTTTGATACTTCCATCCGCGACTACACACTTCGGTTTCCCATTCCACCAACGCATGTTTATTTAGGTAACGATGGTTCGGCCACACGGTCGCTCTTGTTTTTTACGCCGCAGCGCACCGGCTGGGATCCCGGCTTTCATAGTCACGATGTGTACAAATGGAAACTCGAGAACATTCGTTTTTATAATACGCCCCGTCCTTATACCGAGCTGGGTTATATGCTGGCAAGCGGGCAGACGCAAATGATCGACATCCTGCACACACAGAATATCAGGCCTTACTGGAACGCGGCTTTCCAATACCGGTTGCTGGGTTCTCCAGGTACCTTTCGTAACCAGAAGAATAGCCACCGCAACTACCAGATCACTTCGTGGTACCAGTCGCAAAACAAACGATACAATAATTACTTCGTTATCCTGAACAACAAAATTCAATCGGGTGAAAGCGGCGGCATTAGAACTGACAAGGACTATCTGAATGATCCAATCTACGAAAGACGGTTTACCGTTCCCACAAACATCGGCGGTTCGCCATCTGCTACAGGTGATCTTTTTTCAACGGTACTTACAACCGGGCGCAGAGAAAAAGAATTCAATTTTTTACTGCGTCAGCAATATGATTTTGGGCGGAAAGATTCTCTCGTCACTGATTCTCTCGTCATTCCCCTGTTTTATCCGCGGCTGCGTTTTGAACATACCCTGCGTTATGGCAATTATTCTTATTTATTCCAGGATATACCCGCCTCCGGCAATACGAAAAATGTGCTCGACTCGACTTTTTACAGGAATGCGTATGACATCCTGATCAATACTACCGCTGATTCCGTTTCCCTGCAGGATTCGTGGCGGGAGTGGAGCAATGATTTTTCGGTTTACCAGTTCCCGGATGCCAACAACCTGCAGCAGTTTATTAAGCTTGGTATTGAACTGCAGCTGCTGAAAGGCACTTTAAAAAATGCAAATCCTTCTTTGTACAATATCATCGCTCATGGTGAATACCGCAACCGGACAAAAAACCAGAAATGGGACATCAATGCGTTTGGGCGATTGCACACGACGGGAAATAATTTCGGTG
>DASVSM010000202.1:0-2413 GCA_036388115.1 Flavisolibacter sp. | reverse complement strand
ATGCCCGCATTAACAAACATCCTGTTCTTTTCAGCGAGCGGTTCTGGCCCGAAGACATGGACATGGCAACCGACCTTCCGGCGCATTATTTCTATCATGCAACAAAAAATCAGCCCGGTAAAAAGGGGATATTGATTTCTTACACTATTGGGGATAAGGCAGCCATAGCAGCCAACCAGGATGACACATACCATAATGCAATGATCGCCCAGGCATTAAAACCCGGTTTTGGTGATGTGCAAAGCAAAATAGAAAAGCAGTGGAATTATTACTGGGGGAGCGATGAATTCTCTAAAGGAGCCTATGCCTTATACGGGCCGGGACAATGGTTTACGCTTCGGCCAACATTGGCAAAACCTTTTCTCAACACCTATTTTTCCGGTGAACACCTGGCCGACTGGCAGGGCTTTATGGAAGGAGCAATTAATACGGGAGAAGAAGCGGCGAAAGTGATAGCGGGCTGATTTGTTTATCTTCCATTTATGGTTACATTCTTTTAGTTTGTTTAAAAATGACAGACACACCGCAACATATCCACGATTTACAATTGCAGCTCTGGCTTTCCAAAAGCCCCGGAGAACGCCTGTTACAGGCATTGAAGAATAACGAGTACGTGTTTCTTCTATTCAAACATGGCCGAGAGGAGATGAAACGAATAAAAGACCAGCAAAAGCTGACAGCATCTACACCGCCAGAATAATCGTTTCGCCGAAAACTTTTTGTTAACCTTCCCCCTTCCTCTGGCAGCCCGGCCTAATTGACTTACCTTCGCGCCTCAATAAAAACAGCTACAAGCCGTTAGCCGCAAGCCATTAGCCCTCTGCTCATCGCTCGCAGCTAAAAGCTCATAGCTCTCAGCTTATATTTATGGATATCAGAAACATCGCCATCATTGCCCACGTTGACCACGGTAAAACAACCCTGGTTGATAAAATTCTCCACGCTACAAAGGTTTTCCGCGATAACCAGGATACCGGCGAACTCATCATGGACAGCAATGACCTGGAACGTGAAAGAGGCATTACCATTTTCAGCAAAAACGCTGCGGTAATGTACAAAGGCATTAAAATTAACGTGATTGACACCCCTGGTCACGCCGACTTTGGCGGTGAAGTAGAAAGGGTGTTGAAAATGGCCGATGGCGTTTGCCTGCTGGTAGATGCGTTTGAAGGCCCAATGCCGCAAACCCGTTTTGTACTGCAGAAAGCACTTGCTCTGGGTTTAAAGCCAATCGTTATCATCAATAAAGTAGATAAGCCAAACTGCCGTCCCGACGAAGTTCATGACGCTGTATTCGAGCTTTTCTTCAACCTGGATGCAACCGAAGAGCAGTTGAATTTCCCTACCTATTATGGTTCGGGTAAAAATGGCTGGTTCAATGATAGCCTGGAGCAAAGCGAAGACATCACACCGTTACTGGATGGTATCATCAAACACGTTCCACCGCCAAAAGTGGCAGAAGGTCCTTTGCAAATGCAGATCACGTCTCTTGATTACTCTTCGTTCCTTGGCCGTATTGCCATTGGCTCTGTTGCCCGCGGTACCATCAAAGAAAATCAGCAGATTGCTTTAATGCAGGAAGACGGCATTATTAAAAAGCAACGTGTACGCGAACTGTATGTGTTTGAAGGAATGGGCAAGAAGAAGGTAACTGAAGTAGTTGCCGGCGATCTTTGCGCTGTGGTAGGTTTGGAAGGTTTCAATATTGGCGATACCATCGCTGACGCGGATAACCCTGAAGCACTGGAAGTAATCAGTGTAGATGAGCCGACCATGAACATGCAGTTCTCCATTAACAACTCGCCTTTCTTTGGCCGCGATGGAAAGTTTGTGACCTCCCGTCACCTGCGTGACCGCCTGATGAAAGAAACAGAAAAGAACTTAGCCCTTAGGGTTTACGATACAGACAGCGCCGATAGCTTTATGGTTTACGGCCGTGGTATTCTTCACTTAGGTGTTTTGGTAGAAACCATGCGCCGTGAAGGTTATGAGTTGACGATTGGTCAGCCGCAGGTAATCACAAAAGATATTGATGGCAAAAAACACGAGCCATTTGAAACATTGGTTGTTGATGTACCGCAAGAGTACGCTTCAAAAGTAATTGACTTGGTTACCCGTCGCAAAGGCGAAATGCATGTGATGGAAACCAAAGGTGATATGCAACACCTGGAATTTGACATTCCTTCCCGCGGTTTGCTTGGTCTGCGTACGCAAATGCTGACCGGTACAGCGGGTGAAGCCGTTATGAATCACCGTTTCAGCGAATACAAACCATGGAAGGGACCAATTCCCGGACGTAACAATGGTGTGTTGATTGCAAAAGACAATGGTAACACTACAGGATATTCGTTAGATAAACTTCAGGACCGTGGTTACTTCTTTGTTGATCCGGGAGAAGAAGTTTACAGAGGCC
>DASVSM010000201.1:0-4075 GCA_036388115.1 Flavisolibacter sp. | reverse complement strand
TTCATTGAAATGCGTATGGCCCGACATGATATGAACTTTATAAGGAGCCAGGATTTTATAAAGCTGCTTGCGGTTAGAAACGGTTCCGCCAAATTCCTCCGGTTTGTTGCTGCGTTTTACCGCACTTGTATTGGTTGGAATATGTAAACTCACAACCACGGTTGTCCCCGGCGTTACTAATGCAAGGTCTTTTTCCAGCCACTTTAACTGGTTTTCCGTAATGTAGCCGATGTATTTTTTTGCCGTGCCGATAAAGAACACATCATCCAATACCACGTAGTGGATTTTACCGCGATTGAACGAATAGTAGGTAGGGCCAAATTGCTGCTTGAATGTTTCGGCGGAGTAGTCATCGGTGCGGGCATCAATGTTCATGTCATGATTGCCAATGACGTTAAAGAAAGGCACTCCCGTCATAGCAATGGCTTCTTTATAATCGGCAAACAGGTCAAACTTGTCCCACACCAGGTCGCCGCAGCCAATGCCATGAAATAGCGTATTGGCCGGATAAGATTGTACCAATGCTTTCAGATCAGGAACCGACTCCGCCTTCAACTGTTCACAATCTTTTTTGGAGATCATTTGTGTATCAGCCCATACCACGAAGTTGTGTTTCGTATCATCCTGCGTTAGCTTCTGAAGAGAAAAATCATTTGTAACCGTTCCCTCTTTTTTTGCAATAGGTGCATAAAAAGCAGCAATGCCTTTGGTGGTTGGAAACTCATATCCCGGGGGAACGCTGATGTAAACAAATTCAGCTTCGGCATGGCTTTTAATTTCGTATGCGCCATTCTTATTTGTGGTTGTCACCGTTTTGCCATCTGTTACGGCAACACCGGCAATGCCTTTTCCATTGGACAGCACCTTTCCGGTCAACATGAATTCACCGGCTTCCCACTTGTTTTTTTCTGCGGCGTTGGTGAGCATTGCGGGTGTTCCAAACCAGGCGCCTGCAAGGCCCAGGCTTTTTAAAAAGTTTCTTCTTTGCATGTTAAGATTTCAGATTGTTTATTCTAATTCATTTTCAAGTACGGTTTGGCTCACTGAAATACCAGGAGCGGACATGCCGTGAGCATGTCCCTACGTGTACCACTCATTACTGCTCCCACCAGTTTTTTGTATTGATGTTATCGGCGCCCATGGCACTTACCGCCGCTGCATAGTTATCAGGATTATATACACGTTGCGAAACGGGGTAAAGAAACCGTACAGGCATTTGCTGCCCGTTCAGCATACCGGCTTCTTTCGGCAATTCAGGCAAGCCTGTCCTGCGGTATTCAAACCACTGCTGGTAATCGGTGAAGAAAAGTGCATAATATTTCTGCAGCAAAATGCGGTTAAGCGTACCGTTAAAGGCAGCATCCGCATCGGCAAAATAAGTGGCTGGCATCACAGCGCCCCATTGTTCGATGGCTGCTTTTGATCCTCTTTCATACGTGGCTTTTGCCGAATCCAATTTATTATCCCTGAAATAAACTTCCGACTTAATAAACTCCACTTCCGCATAGGTCATGATGGGGGCAATCATGGGCCCTGTAATCAGGGCCTGTAAAAAATTGGAAGGCGTATAGTCAAACTGATCTTCGCTGCCGGTATAGCCGCTGGGAATTCCTTTGTAACCGATGTTGGCATTGGCCCTGTTCTTTGCCTGCGACGCAAATTTTGCGCGGCGCGGATCGTTCATGGCGTTCAGGCTGTCCAGGAAAAATTTTCCTGCGGCACGGAACGTCGTAAAATCCTGCGGACGCCCCCAGGGAGATATTAGCGGCGTGATACCGGAAAGTTTTACAACAGCTCCCTCGGCGTTGCCGCCAAATACAGGATATGCAACAGGATTTGCTATCATGGTCCGCAACTGTGCCCATGAATTCATTTCAGTTCGTTTAGAAACACGAAGAAGCAACCGCATTCTGAGTGAATTGGTAAACCGCTTCCATGATGTTACATTGTTGCCGAACAGTATGTCCGTTCCATAGGTCATTGTTTTGGCCGTGTTGTATAATTTATTGGCAGAATCAAGGTCACCTAAAATTTTCGTGTACACTTCTTTTTGCGAATTGAATTTTGGCTGCATAATGCCTTCTTCAATGCTTACCGCTTCATCCATCGGCACATAACCAAAGCAATCGGTAAGGTTCGAATACACCCAGGCATTCAGCGTCATGGCAATGGCCTGGTAGTTGACGTCCCGGGCGGTATCAGCGGCCTTCTTCATTTCCTTGATGTTGTTCAGCCAGCGGTAGTAAGTGCTCCAGGTGCTGCTGCCGGTGCCTTCAGTGATGTAATAGCGGTGAATGCCGTTGGCAGCGCTTGGAAAAGGAAGCATCACCTGCATGAGTTCAAACGTTACGTCGTCGCTCTTTTGCATGTTGAAGGAGGCCAGTTCGTAAATGACCGGGTTTAACAATGTACCCGGACTGACGGTTGTAATCCGGTTGGGGTCGGTGTTGATTTCCTCAAATCCTTTTTCGCAGGAGGTTAGTAATCCAAATAAAGGAAGTAGAAACAAGAGAGAAAATTTATTGTGCGGTTTCATCTTTAAAAATTTATCGTTGATTAAAACTTAACAGTCAGGTTCACACCCATTGTTCTGGTAGAAGGCAACTGGCCGATTTCAACACCCGGCATAATGGTGGTTCCGTTTAAGGCCGCCGTTTCCGGATCGAAGATGGGGAAGCTGCTCAGCAGCAAAAGATCGCGGCCATATAGTGCAAGGCTGGCACCCTGAAAAAACTTGCCCAGGAATCTTTTTGGCAAGGCCCATTCCACTCGTGCTTCACGCAGTTTTAAGAACGAAGCATCAAGCGAATTTGATTCTACATTGGCACGGCGATAGTATTCCGCATAATATACATTCGGAAGAACTTTGGTGGTGTTGGGAATATATTTTCCGGTACCGTCGTCCACCACTCCATCACCGATAATATAATTTTCCTCCCGGCCGTAAAGCGTATGTTTCAGCTTTCCCTGCTCACTCATTTTGTGATGCGTTTGCGAGTAGATGATGCCGCCATACTGCCCATCCAATAAAAAGCTGAAACGAAAATCCTTGTATCGGAATTCGTTTTGAATACCACCTTTCCATGCCGGGTAAGCACTGCCGATGTACTGTACATTGGTTGGCTGCACCGGAAGGCCTTTGTCGTTGTAAATAACTTTTCCGTCAGGAGTTCTTAAAAATCCAAAGCCGTAAATATCGCCTGATGTACCGCCCACTTTTGTTTGCTGGTAAGCATTGCCGCCGGTATTGATGATGAGGAAATCATTTTCAATTTCTGCGGGAAGCGATACGACCCGGTTGTTGTTTTTAGCCCAGGTAATGTTGGTGCTCCAGGTAAAATCTTTGGCAGAAATGTTTTTTGTATTCAACACCACTTCCACGCCGGTATTGCGCACTTTACCGCCATTAATCACTTTGCGTGAATAACCGGTGGAAGGATCGATCGGGATATTCAAAATCTGGTTTTCCGTATTGTTTCTGTAATAGGTAAGGTCTGCTCTTACCCGGCCTTTGAATAAGCGCAGCTCGATACCGGTTTCAAAACTGGTTTGCTTCTCGGGTAAAAGATGATCATTAAATAATACCGTAGGCGCTGTGGCAGAGCCGGCAAACTCACTTTCTTCAAAATATTTTTTCGTCATGTACGGCGACTTGGCGTCGAAGCCTGCCTGTGCCACCGATGCACGAAGTTTCAGAAAGGAAATCCGGGCCGGAAGAGTAAAGACATCGCTCAAAATAACACTTGCATTAACCGATGGATAAAACATGGAGTTACTGTTCAAGGGCAGGGTGCTCCACCAGTCTTTGCGGGCAGTAAAATCAATAAAATATTTGTCCTTGTATCCAAAAGCAGCCAGGCCGTAGATGCTGTTCACTTTCCGGTTTCCGTCTTTCACCACCAGGGTTGGCGATGCCGCGCCGTTGGTGAATTTATATACATCGGGCACCACCAGGCCGTCTACATAAGCATTGTACGTACGGCTCGTGGAATTCATTGCGTTTGCACCGGCTGAAACTTTTACATCCACATCTTTCAACACTTTATCGTGGTAAGAAAGAAGGAAATCGGTGTTG
>DASVSM010000200.1:0-4195 GCA_036388115.1 Flavisolibacter sp. | reverse complement strand
AGGGCCAAGGTTTCCTTTGCCATCAGCCGGGAAGGTGAAGATGGCTTTCATCCCTACATTCTCCACTGTGGCTTTCAGTACGGAGAGATCACCTTTAATGGTGGCGGCTAGCTCTAACGGGAACTCACCATCCTTTGGTTTTAATGCAATGAGCGCTGATGTGATTTCAATTGGTCCGAGCTGAATATGCGCAGGCAGTTGAATCTCAAGGCCGCCACTTCCGCCGAAGTACAAACCTTTGGTTGTTGAAAAACCGATGGCTAATTCAAAGTCTACGTTAATGCCATCGGCTGGTAGCAACTTTCCCAGGAAGCCATCCGAACCGTCTGCTTTGATAACGATCTTTCCTGCCTTTACACCAAACTCACTGAACACTTCAAACTTGCCGCCGCTGTGAAAACGGGTACCGCCTTCTGCCGATACGCCGCCGATCTCCAGGCGGCTGGCGTCCCGCTTGCCAATTAAAATGAAAGGTTCGGTTCCGCCTTTCAGCGCAAACAACATGCTTAATAAGCCCGTAATATTTGATGGTGTGCCGCTGTCCAATCCCGCAAAAGCACTGATCTCTTTACCGGGACGAATGATGATGCCGATACCGCCTTGTGCATCGATGGCTGTTTTAATGACAAAGCCCAGCTTTTGCGTAATGTCTATGCTTTGCTCAAAACTTCCGGAAAAGAAAGGCATGATGGCAAAGCCGGGTTTTGCCGTAGTGGTTTCCGGCAACAGGAAAACGCCGACACCTGCATTAAGCGCAAGCGGATCGTTTTCTGATTTGATAAAGTAGATGCGGAGCGACGAAACAAAATCAGTGGCTGCATTGATGCTGTTCTCTGTCAGCTTTGCCAGCGCAGCCGGTGAGAGGTTTTCAACCTGCCATTGAAAGCCCCAGGATTCAAATACTTTCGAAATGGCTTCCGTCCATTCCAGGCCTTTAAAATTGCTTTGCCCCCACTTAAATGCATTTTTGAAAAAAGTAAGTGGATCGTTGAATAAAGTAGCGAATTCTGCAAACGCGAATGTCCTTCGCAGGTAAGCGACACGGGTTCCTGATGCTGCCACGAACTCCATTCGAATAATGCCAAGAGAACGAAGTAACTCTCCAAACCGTGGTTGATTTTTTACGAGGTATTCTACCAATAGATATTCAAGTAATTGGCCCGGCAACTCGTTCTTCATGTCGGCCGCCAGGTCACCGGCGCTGCCCAACTTAGCAACGGCTTCGAAGGCTGCTTTGACCGCTGTGATGAGTTGCTGAACACTGTCGGCACTGACTTCTGTATTGCCGGTTCCTAATTTGGCGGCTTGGGAAACAGGTGCCTTTAATGCATTGATCGAAGCCGGGACTACGGCAAGATTCCATCCTAACTCTTCTAAAAAATCACGTAATGCACCCGGTGAAGATGCGGCGCTTTCCAGTGGCTGTAAGGCTTTGCCCAATTCTTCGGCAATGACGACCAATGTATCTTTTGATTCTGTTGCCATAAAAACTAATGTCTTAATTAAACAGTGGCGAAAAAGTTTGTATCGGTTACAGGCAGACCAGTTGTTATGGCTGATAAACCGGCACTGGCAATGGGATAAAAATTAAAAAGCAGGTTGCCCATTGTTGCTGCCTCCCTGTCGGTTACCGGCACCAGCAAGGTGTATTCATGAAACCTACCGGAGCAAACAAGCTGGTTTCCGCTTGGCGAAAAACGCCACTCATGTTCGTCCAGAAAATCCTGTTTACTGCTGTATCCCCAGCGTACATACTCGGGATATGGATGGGCAGGATCAAAGCTGCCAATGGTATCTGTGTTACGGTATTTATCTGCATCCAACGCAGCGGAAAGTGCTGCCATCCTATCGGGCATACTGGATGGAATGGCACCTGTAAACGTAATGGTATACGTGTAATCGGTGGCCCGGTAGCGGAACGAGCGGTCAAACGGAATAGTGGTTCTCCGGTTCAATGTAACACCCAGCGGAAGCGGGACAGAAACAGCCGAAGCCTGTGTAATGTTTTGCGGTACCCATGCTTCCCAGTCGGTTGTTGCAATGGCATCGTTGTTATAAAAAGTAAATCCTTCAGCCTCCAACGCGGCAATGTAATCTGCCCTGGTAGCAAATGCGTTCTTTCGTATCAGGCGGAATTCATATTCCATCAATTCCCATGTGCCTTGCGTTGTGTTTTCATAGAGGCCATGAAAATGGATCGGTGCTGTTACATTCATATT
Organism: Flavisolibacter sp.; assembly: GCA_036388115.1. Taxonomy (GTDB): domain Bacteria; phylum Bacteroidota; class Bacteroidia; order Chitinophagales; family Chitinophagaceae; genus Flavisolibacter. The sequence goes on along the minus strand of DASVSM010000200.1, from coordinate 1,976 downwards.
TCCACCAATGGCTTCTTTCAGTTTGTCCAAAAAAGGGGTTGCCTTTCCAATATTGCAGCCTTTGATGTGGAAACTCTTGGTGATCGGGTCGCCGGTTGTATAACCGATCAATGAATCCGGAACAGTGATTGATTTTGTTGCGTCACTGATTGTGTCTTCCAATGTTTCGTAAGTGGTTGGTCCGGCCTGGCGGGGAAACATGGGTATAAAAAGATAACCCTGGGAGTTGGCATGTGTGCCAATCAAAATATCATCAATCGGCTTTGTGATTGTGCCTGTGCTGTCAAGATGCCCAATAAATTGTTTGACGGTGCTTCGGTTGCGGCCCGCAGTAATCAGTGTAGTGGCTCCACGCCGGCTGAACATGTTTCGTACACGTCCGTCCTGGTCGGTTGTGCCGGGGGCAAATCCATAATCCATAGCAATGCATTGAGGAATGAAATAAATCCAGCCGCACGACCCGGATGGCTGGCATTCGCATGCACTGGAAGTAGGCTTATAAACCCGTGTTCACGTTTTCAACCGCTGCTGGTTTTGCTTTTCCAAATTCAATCGGAAACTGGCCAAACAAGTTGTCATTCTTTAGTCGGTAGTTAGAAACTTTGCAGAGGGGGCGGAGAGTTGGTGAAAGGTTCATGATGGCTGTGAAGTCAAAAAGAACCTCTGCGTTGATGGATAAAAATAAGGAAGAAATTGAATAAACGAAAAATGAAATACGTGGTTGTGGAAAAGTTCATGCAATGATCATTATCTGTAAGTGCACACAAAAATCTTTAATTATAGTTGGTCCATAAATATAGAGGATGTCAGGCTGAGCGGAGCCGAAGCCGGATGACTCCAGTACTTGCTTCAACATCTTTGCTGATGTCGTAATGATTATTACCGAACCATTATGATGACAACGCACAACAATTGTAACGTCGGTTTTAAAGCAATTTGAAAGCTGTCTTACTTTTTTAGCGCACTGGCCAGCTCCTGGGTATACGCTTCGCTAACGGGAATCGCGGTTTTTCCGATTGTTACCTGTTGCTTTTCTACCTTGTTGATTTTGTCAATGGCAACAATATAGGAGCGGTGAACTCTTACAAACTTGCCGGCGGGCAGAAGGCTTGTCACTTCAACAAATGTGCTCCGTGATAGAATGGTTTTGTCTTTCAGTACAAAGGAGACATAGTTGCCGGTTGCTTCGGCATACAGGATGTCATCGTAAAATACTTTCTGCTGTTCATAACCCGTCTTAATAAAAAGATGATCGGTCACTTCGGCCGCATTGCGGAAATTGTAAAGTTCAAAGGCTTTGTTGCAGCCTTTAATAAATCGCGACAGCGAAAAAGGTTTCAGCAGGTAATCAACGGCATCCATCTCAAAGCTTGTCACCGCATGTTCCGAATAAGCCGTGGTAAAGATCAGTAACGGCTTTTTGGTGAGACTATTGAAGAATTCAATGCCCGAAATATCCGGCATTTTGATATCCAGAAAGATCAGGTCAACTGTTTCCTTTTGCAAATATTCCAACGCCCTGAAGGCATCCGTAAACACGGCCTTCAGTTCCAGGAAAGGAACTTTGGCCGCATGATTTTTAATAATCTCTAAGGCAATGGGCTCGTCGTCAATGGCAATGGCTTTCATGTAGCTGATTAGGAAAGCAAATTACTTATTCAGGCCAATGGTGAGGTGAACAAAAAAGTCTTTGCCTGTTTCGCGGATGATCAATTCATGTTTGCCCGGATATAAAAGTTTCAGCCGTTGCTTCACGTTGTTCAATCCAATACCGCTTTTGTTTTTCTCGGGATCGCTTTCCTGTTTCAGGTGCTTGTTGTTGAAGACATCAAAATAGAGTGTGTTGTCTTTTATTTCCAGGGTGATCTTGATGTGAGAGGATTCGCGGAAGCTGATACCATGCTTGAAAGCATTCTCCACAAATGGGATTAAAAGCATCGGTGCAATCTGCATGGGATACACCTGTTCTTCAATAT
>DASVSM010000199.1:0-2676 GCA_036388115.1 Flavisolibacter sp. | reverse complement strand
GGTTAAGCAACAGCGATTGACGGTGGTCCTCTGCTTTCTGTATGTAAATGAAGCTGCGGAAGTACAAGCGGCAGATAGCCGCATGTGCCCGTGGCGTGATGAACGGGTTGAACGCAATGGAAAACCGTTATGTTGGAAACATAAGGCGTAGTAACAACAAGGTCGGTAAACGAACAATTAAATCCTTTCTGGTGAACGCATGGTCCTTCCTGAACAGGATGGTCACAGGTTACCGTGTCGCGGTGATCAGCAATGACGTCGTGAAAATAATTCCTGGGAATAAAGCTGATGGTAAGGAATACCAGCAGCACAAAGGCGAAAAATTTTTGTATGGACGGTTTTTCCCGCAACGGATCCCTTGATTGTTTGGCCGCAAAAGTAGACGAAAAACATCCAAAAGCAAGACATGGTGCATTGCCGGCATTTAAAATGAGCCGCGGTCCTTCTTGTCAGGCCTGAATAATCTGAAAGAAATTTGCAACAATGCCTTTGTACTCTTCAAAACGGTTTGGCTTGCGGTAGTAAGATGCTGCACCCATTTGCCTGTAGTTTTGTTTTTCTTTTTCGTTTTCTGAAGTTGAAAGAATAACTACCGGAATGGCTGACAAAACAGGATGGGCTTTTAAATAGCTCAGCGTCCTCTGTCCGTCCCAGCGGGGCATATTCAAATCAAGAACGATCAGGGATGGCAATGAATCGGAAGGAACTGAATTGAGATACTTTATGGCTTCTTCGCCATCGGTGGCACAAATCACATTTGCCTTGTTGCCGGCATCTTCAATGGATGTTTTTAGAAAAATGCAGTCATCGTTATCGTCATCAACATATAAAATAGTTGATTTGGTAGTAGTGGTGGTGTTGCTCATAAATACTGGAGGTTGGTGGTATTATGAAGGTACTGTTTCCAGCCATACTTTACAATAAAAATGCATAAATTTTTTCCACTTTCTAAAAATGACAATTCGCTAAAACCCTTGCCAGCCAATGTTTATAACCTCTCCACAATCCCGGCAATCCCTTGTCCGCCGCCTACACAGGCAGTGATCATCCCGTATTTTTTCCCGGTGCGTTTCAGGTCAGAAAGATTTTGGATGGTAAGCTTTGCACCCGTACAACCTAAGGGATGGCCTAAAGCAATAGCACCACCGTTTACGTTTACCGTATCGGGGTTTAACCCGGCTTCGCGGATGACAGCAATGGCTTGCGATGCAAAGGCTTCATTCAGTTCTACCAAATCAATCTGGCTGAGGTTCATGCCTGCTTGCTTCAACACTTTTGGAATAGCAGCTACCGGCCCAATGCCCATGATGCGCGGATGCACGCCGGCAGAAGCACAGGCAACCAATCGTCCAATTGGTTGAAGGCCTAACTGTTTTACCAGCCGTTCACTCATCACAATTACAAAGGCAGCTCCATCTGATGTTTGCGAAGAATTTCCTGCCGTAACAACGCCACCGGCCGCAAAAACCGGTTTCAATTTCGTCAGTGCTTCTACAGAGGTATCGGCCCGTGGGCCTTCATCAGTATCAACGGTGTATTTTCTCGTTGCCCTTTTCCCTCTTTCATCCAGGTAAACCTGCTCTATCTCAATTGGCAGAATGCCTTCTTTAAAATATCCTTTCTCAATAGCATTTAAGGCTTTTTGGTGCGATCTGTACGAGAATTCATCCTGCTCATCGCGGTTTACCTTGTATTCTTTGGCTACTGCTTCTGCTGTAAGCCCCATGCTTAAATAGTAGTCCGGTTCGTCTTTGGTAATGGAATAAGCAGGCACCGTTTTCCATCCGGCAGTGGGCACCAGGCTCATACTTTCGGTACCACCGGCAATAATGCAATCGGCCATACCCATGCGGATCTTGGCGGTTGCAATCGCAATCGTTTCCAGACCCGAAGCGCAATAACGGTTTACCGTCATGCCTGGCACATCAAAACCAATGGCTCTTGCTGCTATAATTCGACCGACCTGCAGGCCCTGTTCCGCTTCCGGTACGGCGTTACCTACAATCACATCATCAACAAGGTTCTTTTCCAATTGCGGCACTGATGCCAGCAATCCTTTAATCACATCAATTGCCAAATCATCGGGGCGGTAAAAGCGAAATCCCCCACGCTTGGCTTTTGCGACTGCGGTGCGGTAACCGGCTATGATATAGGCTTCCTGCATGTGTATTTTATAAAGTTGGAATAAAATTAGTTGTTTATGCAACCGAATCAAAGTTAAATATTTCTGCCACTGATTTGGACAGTGCATTGACTATTTTTGCTAAATAATTTTTCGAATGAGTGATACAATAACCATCAGGTTACGAGACAAAAAAGCAAAGACGATTTTAGAAAGCCTTGAAGCAATGAATGCCATTGAAATTGTGAAGGATAAAATTCCTGATCATTGGCCGGCAAAGAAAAAAAAGCAGGCAAAAAATCTGCTGGCAGCATATAAACAGGCAAAGTTGGCGGAGGAAGGGAAAATAAAACTGAAGACTTTAGATGAACTGATTAATGAGCTCTGAATTTAAAATCGTAACCACCGAGAGTTTCAATAAATCTGTTTATAAACTTTCCAAAAAATATCCTTCTCTGGCTTCTGATCTGGTGGAATTAAGATCTATGCTTAATGACAATCCCCGAGCTGGTGTACCGCTAGGAAAAGACTGTTACAAAATCCGAATAAAAATA
>DASVSM010000198.1:0-4653 GCA_036388115.1 Flavisolibacter sp. | reverse complement strand
GGTCAGGAAAACGATCCTCCGTTATCATCCGGCCTATGTTATCAATTGTGCTGCTTATACAGCCGTAGACAAAGCTGAATCGGAGCGGGAAGAAGCTTTCCAGGTAAATGCTTCCGCTGTTGGTGTGATGGCAGAAGCTTGTACCGAAACCGGCGCCAGGTTCATTCATATTTCTACCGATTATGTTTTTGATGGCACCAGGCAAACACCGTTGAAGGAAGAAGACAGCGTCAATCCAATTAATGTTTATGGCGAAAGCAAACGTGCCGGTGAAGAAGCTGCTTTGGAAGCAAACCCAGACAGCGTTGTCATTCGCACATCCTGGGTTTATTCCTTTCACGGAAAAAACTTTGTAAAAACAATGATACGCCTGATGACAGAAAAGGAAAGCATCAGCGTAGTCAACGATCAGTGGGGATCTCCCACGTATGCGGCCGATCTGGCAAAGGCCATTTTAACCATCATCCAGTCATCCGGCTGGCACCCCGGTATTTATCACTTCAGTAACGAAGGCGTGATTACCTGGTTTGAATTTGCCAAAGAAATTGGTGCGCAGATTCAAACTTCCTGTAACATTCTGCCTACCATCACAGCTAATTTTCCTACGCCGGCCAAACGGCCGCTTTATTCCGCAATGGATAAAAGCAAAATTCAGCAACTATACAGTGTTGAATTAAGGCACTGGAAAGAAAGCCTCCGGGAATGCATTCAAAAGCTAAGAGCAAACAGTAGCTTTCATTAAAAATTATAACTCGTATTGACCCTGCTTTTCAGCACTGAAAAAATTAGCCCGAAACATTTAATTTAGCCGGCTTGTATGGAACAAGTACTGGAGTTCTTCCGCAAATTATTCGATACCTCTGATTGGCCTCCCCGCTGGCATTGTGGTAACTGGACCGACTTCCACGGCTGGCTTTACATCATCAGCGACTTACTGATATGGTCGGCATATTTTGCCATTCCCCTTGCCATCCTGCGCTACATTTCCAAACGTGTTGATGCCAAATTTGTACGGACTTATTTTTTGTTTGCAGGCTTTATTCTTGCCTGCGGCTCTACCCATTTGCTGGATGCTGTTACTTTTTGGTTTCCGGCTTATCGCCTTAATGCCCTGGTCCGTTTGATCACAGGAATTGTAAGCTGGGTGACCGTGTTTCATATCATCCGTATCATGCCCGTTGCGTCCTCTCTGCGTACGCATGCCGAACTGGAAAAAGAGATCCTTGAAAAAGAAAAAGCAGAAGAAAGCCTGAGAGTTTCCAATGCGCAATTGAACATTGCCCAGGAGATTGCCCGCATTGGCCATTGGGAGTGGGATGTGCAGGCAAACAAAGTTGTCTGGAGCCGCGGCCTGCACCATATTTATGGTGTGAAAGATGGCGTAGAGTTATCGTATGAAAAATACCTGGAAAGAATTCATCCCGAAGACAAGGAATTTGTGAATGATAAGATTCAGCAGGCTTATCAAACGAAAGCTTTCCCCGATTTTATTCATCGTATCCGCACGCCTGAAGGCCAGGAAAAAATCATTCATTCAAGAGGGGATATCATTACAAACGAATCCGGTGATGTAGTGAAAATGATCGGCACCGGCCAGGATATTACAGAGCAGCAAAAGGCACAGCAAAAAATGGTGGAACGCACCCACGAACTGGAGAACACCAATGCCGAATTGCAAAAGTTTGCCTATGTGGCCTCTCATGATTTACAGGAGCCGCTCCGAAAGATCATGACCTTTGCTTCCCTGCTTGAAAAAGAAGTGGCCGAGAACATTTCCGGCCCCGCTAAAATGTACATGAACAAGATCGTGCAGTCATCGGGAAGAATGCAACGGCTGATCGATGACATTCTGCAATTTTCCAGTTTAAGTGCCTCCAAGAACGATTACCAGTTAACCGACCTGAACCTGATTGTAATGCAGGTGCTTTCCGATATGGAGGTGAAAATTGAAAATACAGGGGCCAGCATCCAGGTTGATAAATTGCCGATCATCGAGGCTATCGCTTCTCAAATGGGGCAGCTCTTTCAAAACCTTGTGAGCAATGCACTGAAGTTTAGAAAAGAGGCCGAAAGGCCGGTGGTGCAAATCAGGTCTTCCCTTCTCTCTGCCGACCAGTTAACCAATTATGGTTTGATGGACGAAAAGAGCATTGCCCGTGCAGGCTATAGTTATAATTGGAACCGCGAACAATTTGTACGGATAGAAGTGAAGGACAATGGCATTGGTTTTAATGAAACGTATGCAGAAAAGATATTTGAGATCTTTCAGCGACTGCATACCACCAATGTGTATGAAGGCACCGGCATCGGGCTGGCCGTCTGTAAAAAGATCGTGGACAATCACCACGGTATGATTACTGCAGAAGGCAGTCCGGGTGAAGGAGCCGCATTCACCATCATCTTACCGCTTTCTCAAAAGAATTTTTTTGTGGAATGAAAGCCGCATCAGCACAGGAAATAAAATCTGCTTTAAAGGGGATGGAGGCAAAAGAACTAATGGATGTTTGCCTTCGGTTATCCCGCTATAAAAAAGAAAACAAAGAACTACTGACCTTTCTCTTGTTTGAAGCCGATGATTTGCCGGCCTATATAAAAGGCGTGAATGAAGAAGTGGATGAAATTTTTGCCGGGGTCAATACCACTAGTGTTTATTTTGCCAAGCGGGGAATTCGAAAGGCACTCCGAACGGCCAATAAATACATTCGTTACGCCGGTGATAAATCGGTGGAAGTGGAGGTGTTGCTGCACTACTGCACCAGTTTCAAAGGCTTAAAGCTATCGTGGCAGAAAAGCACCCTTCTTTCCAATATTTACCGGGCGCAATTAAAAAAGGTCGAAGCGGCTTTGGATGCGATGCACGAAGACCTGCAATACGATTACCGCAGGAGTTTTGAGCGGTTGAAGGAGTAATATGGCAGTAAAACAGACCTATGAGTTTCAAAGACTTCATAGGTCTTGTTCAGCTGGCACAGAATTTATAAAAATGATGTACCTTAATACTGAGGTCAATCTAAATTTTTCATTTTTCAAAAACCCTTTAACATGAAGAAGATATTATTAGGCGCTTTGGTTTGCGCTGCTGTTGCCGGCGTGGTTTACTACCTGTACGATGAAGAAAAATTCAATGAAACTGTTGATGATCTGAAAAGCAAAGCCGATGATGCTCTCGGCATGGTGAAAGATAAATTAGGCAAGCAGAGGGAAGAATTTGAAGAAGCAATGTAATTTGATCCCGCTACGGCGGGATTTTTTATTTTTAGGCATGACTGCCACTGCTGGTTATTCTTCTACCCCACTTGCTAAAAAACTGGGTATTAAAGAAGGCTCCGTAGTTCTATTGATCAATGAGCCAACGGACTATTTTGATTTGTTTGCCGACTGGCCGGAGAAAGTCAGGATTGTGAAAGATGAATCAACAAAAAAAGACGTAATCCATTTCTTTACTCTTAAAGCAGAAGAGTTGTTTTCTTATTTGCCACAACTGAAGAAGGAGATCAAAGAGAACGGCATGATCTGGGTTTCCTGGCCGAAGAAAGCGGCGAAAGTAAAAACGGAAATAACGGAAGATGTGATCCGCGATTTTGCGTTGCAGATTGGACTGGTGGATGTGAAGGTGTGTGCCGTGGATGCGACCTGGTCGGGATTGAAGTTGGTGATACCGGTGGCGGAGAGAAAGAAGAGCTGAGGCATCACTGATTAAGCAGTTAGATACTGATCCTGTTTGGTTGTTTGATTTGCTAACGTGTAAGGTATTGCTGAAGGCAGTGTCTTAGCATTCCTGATGTTGAATAAAGTTCGGTTGTTTACAATTTATTTGTCAGCTTCATAGAAGTGCGTCAGCCCTGCTCTGTTGTGCGAAGTCCTATTCGCCAATTTTGTTTTTCAAGTCCATGCGTTGGTGTAAAATTCTTAAAATTTCAATGTCAGTGGATTGGGCAATGCGATAAAACACAATGTGTCTGCCTACACGAAGTCCGAAAATTCCTTTATCGATATCATCATAGTTCTTTCCAAGCTCAGGATTTTGAACAATCTCCTGAAAAGAGCTAGTCAGGAGTTCATAATACTTGTCCGCTTGGCTTTCCGACCATGCCTCGAAAGTGTACTCCCAAATCGTAGAAAGATCGTCTACTGCCTTGCTGGTGAGAAGATATTTAGCCATTCCTTCTTTTACCGGCCTTTAATTTTTCCAGGTGCCTTTTGGGATCAAAATTATTTACAACACCGCTACTTATTCCCTCCTGAATGGCGCTTTTCAAAGCGACAAGTTTGTTTTCTTCTTCTTCTAAGAGGCGCAGACCAGCTCGAAGAACCTCACTGGCATTTTTATACCTGCCTTCAGCAATTCTGTTTTCAACAAAATCTTCAAAATAGTCCCCTAAAGAAACAGAGGTATTTTTTCCCATTGTCAATACTTTTTAATAAAGTTACCAATTTTTGGTAATTCACGCAAGGAGATTTTGAAAGCAGGCAGAGGATTTCGCGCAACGTTTATCAGCTTTATGCAGTTGGGCATTTCATGTTATGCTGCTTCAATTCTGCACAAAAGCTGAATAAAGATATTTAGTTGAGCCTTTGCAATCAAGCCACAATTGCGAAAAGCTGCTGTTGTGCCCATGAGCTTTATTTTGAGCGCCTTGGGATAAATGCCCA
>DASVSM010000197.1:0-4929 GCA_036388115.1 Flavisolibacter sp. | reverse complement strand
CGCCGATGGATAGGACAAGGGGAAATGGTCTTTTATAAAGCGCAGGTATTCTTTGTAAGCAAGTCCTTTGGGGCTTTTCAAATACTGAATACGTTCTTTCAGGGTTGTATTGGATGATTTCCAATTATTCCCATGATCGTCGATACAGCTTCCTAAAAAGCCCGGTGCCACCTGCACCTTAAAACCTGCTTTTTTTGCTTTTAATGTATAATCATAATCGGCAAGCGAATGGGTGAAATGATCGGCCAGAATGCCGATTTTTTCCACCACCGTATGCGGCACCAACATAATGTTTGCATTGCCGAAATCACATTCCATAAATGAGTTGGTGCTGTGAATGCGGCTACTTTTCCATCTGCCCTTCGCTTCCAGTTTCCAACCGCCGTAGGAAATTTCACCGGAGTGATTATCGCAGGTGCTGCCAATGCAAATGGCAGGTGTCTGTGCACCGCTTTCGCAATTCTTCAAAAGAATGTCAATCGCATTTTCATTCAGCAGGGTATCATCATTCAGCAAGAGGTAATAATCCGGATTGTGTTTGATTGCCTGTCGCCAGGTTGCACGCATACCACCGGCCCAGTACAACGAACCGGTGCCGTGATACACATGTGCATCGGGATAAACTTTTTTGACTTCCGTAGCTGTTCCATCCGCCGACGCATCATCGGTCAGAAAAACTTCCAGCCTTGTACCGGCCGGAAGTTTTTGAGTCCGCAGACTCTGCAAGCAGGCAACCGTTTTTTCTTTTCGGTTATAGGTTGTTAAAAGGACAGCAATCTTCATGAGAAAAAATTAACTAACGGCTTTAGGGGCTTTGGTTTTCAATCTTTTTTTAATAGCACGGTAATAACTCACCGTATAGTATTTCATTTTGCGGCCCAGCGTAAGGTGCGGCACACCCAATTCTCTTTGTACAAGGGAGGTGTAGCGTTCATGGCTTATATCAAAACCAAAATTATTTGTTTCGTTCATGAACACGTCGTACAGCGTTCGCAGGCCAAATGTTTTTTCTGCGGGTAAATGCCACAAGGTGAGATGAATGTCTGTCGGCCTTACCTCGCGGTAGAACAGGGGGTTGGTCCAGATGCGGCGCATGTAAGGATTACTTTTTGCCGCCCGAAAACCGTTGCGAAAATAGAGATAGCTAAGTGTATGCGCCTCTTCATTGAACTTCTTTTTTCCTGCTGCATAGCGTTGCAGAAGTTGCGGCCACAATTCTGTGAAATCAGCATAAAACTGCTTGATGTTTTTAACGCTGCACAACAAAAATTCACCGAGGTGATACGAAGGCATCTCCGTGAGTTTGACTTCCATCAGTTCTTCATACAAAGCTTTCAGATCGCTCCGGCTTAAGCCATTAATAACGTAATCAGGCTTTACTTCGTCCTCAAACGAAATGAAACCCGTAGCTGCTGCTTCATTAAAAAGCGATAAGGCTGGTTTCAAAAAAATACAATCCGAATCCACTACCAGGTACAGGTCGTTCAGCGCACTGCTGTTTTTGGCAATGTGCTCCAGGATCGAGAACTCGTAAAACTGGTTTTGAAATGCGCCATAATAACCCTTTGGCGTTTTGTATTTGAAGTCAGTAAATACAACATCCACGTCCAGCTCATTCAACAGCATTTCCATGGAACGCCCATCCACCACCGGAAGCTTTTTTACATTGGTAAACAAAAGGTGCTTTTCCGTTTTGTTGAACCGTTTGCTGGTCATATAAAATAATAGCAAGCAACGCCAGTAAATATCCTGGTGACTCTGCGAAGAAGAAAGCTGTCCCGTTTGCGGGAAGAGGCTCTCCTCTCCTTTTTCATCAGCGCATAACCATGTACAGATGTAATTCATAATTGTGATGGTGCGTAGTGCATCGGCTATTGACAAAAGCGGGCCAATGCCTTTATTGTTTTATTGAAATTTTTGATTGCTTATTGCCTATCAGGCTCCACCATTTCGTAGTCAATTACATCAGCCTCCACTTCTTTGTCCTTATCAAGATAATAGAGACACATGCCAACGAAGGCCCAAAAAACAAGTGGCAAAACGTAATTAAAGGAGAAAACCAATCCCGCCATGCAAAACGCAATCAGCATAATGGATTCTTCGGAAAGTTTTTTACTGAGCGCTTTAAAGCAGAAATAAAGCAACACCCCATACTTCATTAATAACCCGGCAATGCCATGATAAAACAACATCTCTATGTATCCCTCGTGAAAGTGTTGCCCGGTGCCTGAAGGCCACCAATCCACCAGCGGGTTCTCCATCTCAAATCCTTCAAAGGTCCAGCCGAAAATGGGACGATCTAAAAACATAGCGGAGTATACCACCCGTTGTTCGGTGCGAAAGTTGCCGGTACTTCCCTCCCTCGTCGGGTCGAAAATTTCGCTGAAGCGGTCCGATAAAAAATCGAGAAAACCAGGCACCAGGTTAGAAACGAAAAATATGGTAATGAATGCTATGCCAACGCCGCCCATGAAAAGGCCTGCCGTTTTAGAAAGGGTGATCCAACGGTTACGCGAAGCCATGAACAGGTAAAGAAAAAGGGACACTAATGTACTGCTCCACACGGAACGGTGCTGGTGCAGAATGATGACTACCACGCAAATGAGAAAAGGAATAAGATATTTATTTTTCCGCTGGTGAAAGTATTGGTTGAGATACCATAAAAAAGGAACGATCATCATGAATACATGGCTGGCATGCATGATGCGTGAGTCGCCGGAGAAGGGGCCATAATCGTCCATGTCTACCAGCTCCAGGCTAAACGAAAAACCCCGGCCAAATAACAACATAAAAATGGTGTATGTCAGCAGGTAAAATTTGGCCATAAACTCCAGCAGGTCCAACTCAAATACCCGCAATATGTATTTGATAAAGAACACATAGATGATGGGAAACAGTACGATAAACATGGTAAGCTGGCGAAATATTGTATCATATTTGGTCAATGACTCTAACACCAGTTTCACCATAAACAGGGTGAAGATGCCAACAACGATCCGCTCATTTCTTTTTAGGTTGTTGATGCTGTACAGCATAAAGCCATATATCAGAATACTGAGTATTTTGGTGTATGCTTCGATGATGACGGAGTTGCGGATAAAGATCCAGTTGAAGATGTTTTCCATCATCAGGAAGAGGAAGAAAAGCACCAACACTTCCTTTACATAAAAACGGTGATTAAAAATCCGGACAATGGAATTCATCGAAAGAAGTTTACAGGATTACGAATTGATGGCCGTAGCGTTTTGTGTGGTTGGTTTGCGAAAGCGATTAATAAGAAATGACTTCGTGCGACTGACGACTTTATCAGCAATATGTCTTGCCTGGATGCAGTTCAATAAGCCGTTCAGGAGAATGACACGGGGATGATTGCGGTCATCAACCCATTTAATTGGTTTTTCGTTGGAGAGATACATCTCATTCAACGACTCCTTTTTTTCATCGGCGATCAATCCCAGGTAAAGATCTTTTTTCCTGTCTACAATGTCCTTGCTGATATAGCCCATATGTTTTAAACGAAAATTCGTATTCACCTTCAATCCTTTGATGCCTTTTACATTTGGGGAGTCGAGAATGAAATTCTCGAAATAACCGCTGCTTGCTTCGCGCCACATAATACGATCGTGACCAGCCGAATAATTTAAACGGAACCAGGAGCCGGCAAAATTTTCCCTGTCAATGAAATGAAAGCGGCGAAATGCATACTTGTTTACGAAGCTCCGTTTCATTAAACGGTCGAAATGTTTGCGGGTAAGATTAGGCTCAAATACCTCGTCGATATCTACCCACAAAATCCAGTCGGGATTGCGGCGTCGTGTATGTTCATACAACAGATTTTTATCACGTCCTTCATTGTAACCCTCCGTACGAACGATATCCACCACTTTTGGGTGCGCCTTTAAAGATTCATACGTGCCATCGGTGGAACCATTGTCCAATACAACTATTTCATCGGCTAGTTTTTCGAAACATTGCAGCCATTCTGCGACAAAGAACATTCCGTCTTTTACGCGAAGCATTACAACAAATTTTGGCATAGTAAAAGATTAAGACTAAGGTTGAGTTTAGGTTTTGGTTAAGAAACGAGAATAAATTTTATTAGTTACTTACCTGTGTTTTCAGGCCCTTTTCAATTTGGCAAACGAAAGGGGAATGTATTTGCCTGTATGCTTTTTAGTTTTCTCCGTGCAAGCATATCAGGAATCATTTATATAGAAAAAAGAAGTAGTTAAACAAACTGCTATTTATCGACAGACGTGTAACAAACAGGTTGGCGAGCGCCGGGCCATTCATCAACTGCGTAAAGGGCCATCTGCCCAATATAGCCAGCAGTAACATTAGCAGCCACGTTTCGGCCAGCCCTGTCAGCAGTGACAATTGCAGGTAGCCTGGCTTATAAACGCGGTAATAGTAGAAAAAGAAATCGATGGTAGCCGATACCACTCGGGAGTTTCTTGTTCAAGAAAGGTTAGTAGCATTAAGAGACAACCACGACTTGTCTGCGTTGTTTGAAACAATTGCAGGTGTTTTCTTTATTCCTATTGTTCCGGGAACCGGTGAAATAAATGATTTTTGGTTCGCTGTATAGGTTCCCATTGCATCCGGCAGGCCCTTCCACGCCAATGCAAATGGTTGACCGGAAGAGCAACGGAGCAACTTCAAAACTGATTGCTTTTACAGGCACTCAATAACGCTGCTCCGTTCATTTAGCTTGCATGAGCCATTTCCAATTGATCACACCATCTCCAGGGTTGCGGATACATACGCATCACCCTCCAGTAAACACTTTTCGACATCTTTTTTCATCATTTCTTTCACCAGGGTTGGGAGGTCGTATTTGTGTATCCAGCCGAGTTTGGTTCTTGCTTTGGTGGCATCACCGATCAAGAGCTCTACTTCGGTGGGGCGGAAGTAAGCCGGGTCAATGGA
>DASVSM010000196.1:0-1563 GCA_036388115.1 Flavisolibacter sp. | reverse complement strand
CCGCACCTTACTTGACAATAAGGGCAAAGAGCTTACTTCGGATATTGACTTCGCAAAACATACGATGGATAACGACCTGTTTATGGTGAATTCCTATACTGATGCAGCCGGTAGTGAGTATAGGAAAGCAGATACGCTACAGGGTCTTTTACCACAGGAGATCAAGGTATATAGCGGAAGGGTTGACTACCTGCACCCCATCAATAAGAATGCGAGGTTTGAAGCAGGCATTAAAAGTAGTATTGTACGGACGGATAATGATGCTGTGTACGACAGCATCCAGTATGGAAGAATCGTTCGCGACGTTAACCGCAGCAACCATTTCGTTTACGAAGAAAATATTAATGCAGCGTATGTTAATTTAAGCGCACCATTATCTAAAAAAGTATCAGCGCAGTTTGGCTTACGCCTGGAGAATACCAATGCAAAAGGAACGCAGTTAACAACCGGTGAGGCCTTCGACAGGCATTACACACAACTTTTTCCGACGGCTTATTTTCAGTACAAAGCAAATGATAAAAATAACTTCGGGGCAAACTTTGCAAGAAGGGTTAGCCGTCCAAGCTATCAAAGCCTGAACCCTTTTATCCGGTTCATTGACAGGTACACCTACAGCCAGGGCAACCCCGCCCTGAGGCCATCGGTAAGCAATAATATTGAGCTGTCTCACTCGTGGAAGAACCAAATAACTACAACGGTAAACTATACGTATGTAAAAGATATCATCCAGGGAATAGTCCAGCAGAAAGGGCAGGAAGCATACAATTCACCGGCGAATGTTTCCTCTCTCAACCAGGTTGGAATCGCCGTAACTGCCAACACCCCCTTAAACAAATGGTGGACAAGTAACGTCAACATTAATGTGTTTCATGACAACTATAAAGGTGTTATCAACGCTGCTCCAATTGACCAGTCGGCAACCAGCTTCGTCATCAACGCAACACAGCAGTTTAAATTAACCAAAACATTGAGTGCCGAATTAAACGGCAGGTATAGAAACGGATGGCTTGCAGGTGTGGTGAGAGCAAAGGCAGTAGGTTTTATTGGGGGCGGACTTAGCCAGCAGGTTTTAAAAAACCAGGGAACAATTCGCTTGACAGCACGGGATATTTTCTGGACCCAAAGGTTAAGAACGACAACCCAATATGGCAATGTAGATTTTGAAATGACCCAGATCAGTGAAACACAGGTTGTAACCATCGGCTTTTCTTACAGCTTCAGCAAGGGAAAAAAGATTGCACCTGTAAAAAGAACGGCTGGTAGCGCTAATGAAGAGCAGAACCGCATTGGCCAATAATATAACTAAGAGCCGCTGGCCTGGCTCTAAAAATCCTGAAGCCTGCTGATACAAGATCATTGATTTCCGGATCGGAATGCTTGCAGCTAATTCATCACAATCTTTTCTTACATACAAATGGATAATTCTTTCGTCATTAAAACTACCGGGCTCTCTTATTACTATTCCAAAGATGTAAAAACGCTTTCTGACATCAATCTGAAAGTGGAACGAGGCAGTGTCTATGGCTTTCTTGGCCCAAATGGTTCTGGTAAAACAACAACACT
>DASVSM010000195.1:0-1758 GCA_036388115.1 Flavisolibacter sp. | reverse complement strand
AGATGGCGGCTTTAAAGTACGAACGGACTTACTCGCCAGTAAGATCGGAAAAATGGACGACTGGCTTGCCGCTGCCAACTTTGTGACAACAATACCGGAAAAGATCAATCCACTTTCGGTGCTGCCCATTAAAATTCCGCTTCGCATTTTTGCTGACATTGGCACCTATGCCGAAGGCTGGGACAGGGATGCCGACACCGACCGGTTTTTGTTTGATGCCGGGCTACAAATTTCACTGTTCAGCGAAGGGCTGAATATTTATGTGCCGATCCTTTACAGCAAAGTGTACCGCGATTATTTTAAGTCTACGATTCCTGATAACCGGTTCCTGAAGACCATTTCTTTTAGCATCAACTTTTTCAACAAAGAATTGAAGAAGCTTCACCACGAATTTGAATTGTAATGCAGCGCAATCTGCACATACAATACATCCGGCGGAACCAAATTGATGATAAACTTTGGAACAACTGCATAGATTCCTCCACAAATGGGTTAGTCTATGCCTACAACTTTTACCTTGATTGCCTATGTGATAATTGGGATGCTTTGGTGTTGAATGATTATGAAGCAGTGATGCCCTTGCCATGGCGGAAAAAAGGAGGTATTTATTATCTCTACCAGCCGTTTTTAACAGCGCAGTTGGGTGTATTTGGTCAATGGCCTGATGGCGTTTTGCTGGAAGCTTTTCTGAAAGCAATACCAAAGAAGTTCAGGTATTTCGATTTTTCGCTCAATCAGCAAAACCTTTTTTCCGTTCCTGATTTTCCCTTGCACCAGCGCAGCAATTATGTATTGTCGCTGCAACTGCCGTATGAAGAACTTTATAAAGGCTACAGGGAAAATGTCCGGCGGAATATCAGGAAAAGTACGGGCTATGGTTGTACGGTTACAAAGGGCGTGGATGTGAATGCCATTATCGCACTGGCCAGGCAGCAGGGAACAACACCTGTGCCTGAAAAAGACCTTGAAAATTTTAGACGGCTCTTTGCTTTGTTGCAACAAAAGGGTGGGGCTGAAACGTATGGTGTATTGTCGGCAAAGCAAGAGTTACTTGCTTCCTGCGTTTTCTTTTTCTCTCATAAAAGAGCTTACTACATATTGGTGGGCAATCATCCAAATGGCAGAACGCTGGGTGCATCCCATGCACTGATTGATGCATTTATTAAAGACCATGCGGGGCAGGACCTGCTGCTGGACTTTGAAGGAAGTGATATACGCAACTTGGCGTTTTTCTACAGCTCCTTTGGTGCGAGGGAAGAGAAATATGCGGCGATAAAATTGAACCGGCTTCCGTGGTGGTTGAAGTGGTTGAAGAAGTAGACAGTATTGAAGACTGTGAACCAGAGATTAGTGGTACTATAAAGCTTTACAAGTTTATCCTCAGCAAAGTCGAAGGCCGCTCGTGTACGTTAAGGATTTTTATTTTTTTGGAACACGAAGTACACAAGGCTTTGTTTAGCTGTCAGGCCGCTTTGAGCGGCCAGACACCTTCGTGTGCGTTATGGTTCGCCGTGTTCTGCGTGCTCCTTGCGTAGACCCACCCCAGCTTACTTAACTACGACCATATCTCAGGTCGCCCCTCCAAGGAGGGGATGTGATCTTAGGCTGTAGATGATTGCAATAAAACGGCCGTCCCCTCCCTGGAGGGGCGAGGTTAGGAATGGATTATGCTGTAAAGCTTTGGGGTGGGTTTACGCAGAAAGAAGAAGGAGAATAATTGTGTTCAAGTAAGCTAAGCTCAATAGAGTTACCAACCCT
>DASVSM010000194.1:0-5723 GCA_036388115.1 Flavisolibacter sp. | reverse complement strand
GAGGCCAGCTTTATTTTAACAGCTTTCGCCAAAAAATGTCTGCCTGCCATTTTCCATTTTCAATTTTGCGCCCTACCTTCGCCGTCCTTTCACAAAATCAGCGGGTGTGGTACCTGAGGGTTTAAGAACTGAAACAAGCCTGGCTCTCCACAGGCGCATTTTAGAATCGTGAAAAAACATATTAAACAATGAAACGTACATTTCAACCCCATCGCCGCCGCCGCAAAACTGTCCATGGATTCCGTAAGCGTATGGAAAGCGCTAACGGCCGTAAAGTTTTAGCCAGCCGCCGTGCCAAAGGCCGTCATAAGCTGACGGTGAGCGATGAAAGAAAATTGAAATAGTCCCCTTTTACAAGTGCACTGAACTTTGAATAGCCTCTGTTTGCGGGGGCTATTTTATTTTTACAAATGCCCAAACGTTTTGGATTTCCGAAAGCCGAACATTTAAAGAGCCGCAAACAGATAGATGCTTTGTTTGCAGAGGGGAAGGCATTTTCGGTATTCCCCATCCGGGCTATCTACCATTTTTCTGCGGCAGAAGGCGGAAGCCTGCAGGTAGGCGTTACGGCCAGCAAAAGGTATTTTAAAAAAGCGGTGGACCGTAACCGCATAAAACGCCTGCTCCGGGAAGCCTACCGTTTGCAAAAAGAAGAGCTGGTCTTCCAGGTGAAGGAGTACAAGAAAAGTGTCCATATATTTTTTGTGTACACCGATAAAACCATCGCTGATTTTCAAACGGTGAGAACGGCAATGGCCAAATGCCTGCACCGGTTAAGCAAGATTGTACAAAGTGAAAACCCTGTCTAAAATATTGTCCTTTCCTTTTATTGCACTCATTAAAATCTACCAGTGGGTGATCTCGCCGTGGCTTGGGCCGAAGTGCCGCTTTACGCCGACGTGTTCGCATTATGGGTTGGAAGCGTTTAAAAAGCATGGGCCGATCAAAGGATTGTGGCTGACGGCGAGAAGAGTGGCGAGGTGTCATCCGTGGGGTGGGAGCGGGTATGACCCGGTGCCGTGATAGAAGGGTTATCGCAACAAGCCGGTTGTTTATAGTTCAATATAGGTTTGCTACTAAAAAGGATGTTGCCTTTGTTATCTATTTAGAAGCTTGTCACCCGGTCGTGGAAGTCCAAAGTGTTTCTTTACTGTTTAATAAGTTAAAAGCTACGTGGATAGCTTCATCACCATTACCCATAAAACTGACGCCAATACTACTAAAACCCACCAGATATTTCGCTTCGTCTTTCGGTCAACGTTTTTACTTCGTTGCACATAAATCAGGCTCCATAACATCGTAGCAACGAACAATGATCCGCTGATGGCAACAACAATTTTATTGGTCACCATATAAACACTTAGCATCAAGCCAAGTGTGAAAAGGGGAAACAAGAGCTGATATTTTTGTAATGGCTGTCCAGTATTTTTTGTCCCAACAGGCTTTATTTTACTTAATTCTTCTTCCAACTCAGTAGGATTCTCAATTTGTGCAGGTACATAAATAATGTCAGTGCTTTCCTTGCCTTTAATTGTAAAACTGCCATTTTTGTTTTTGACAATCTCCCGAATATCATTGTGGTAAACTGTAATAATGTGTGTGTTTAACTGTTCACGCCCTACTATATTATTCGTTAGTGTTAGGGTAAAGCTCTTTAACAGGCTTATTTGGCGGTTGACACTACGGTAAAGGCTAAACCCAACCACACAGGCTACAAATGGAATGATGAATAGCAGCACGCTACTATCGGTTTCTTTTTTCGAATTTAAAGACCCCATTGCTATTCCCACTCCAATGGCAATTACCATAAAGGGAATTATTTTGAAAAGAAGTTGCTTTTGTATCTGTCTTAAACCGTCAGGCGTGATTTTAAACTGTTTCATAGTCGAACTGGTGGCATAATGAAGCGTCATGATAAATAATTGTAAATGACTGGCAGAAAAGTATGCAATAATCTTAGACGGTTGCTCCTATGCTCATCAGGTGTTTCCTCAGACCATAATCTAAAAAACCCAACCACAAGGATGATTGAGTCTTTCAAGTATCATGCAAAAGCCAGTGTCTGTGCTTAGCACTCCCTCTCCAACTTGTTGGAGAGGGCCGGTGTGAGGTCTACTGCATCCGTATCACATTCCTCGCCGGCATATTCTTACGCATCTCTTCCATCATCTTATCCCGCTCTTTTGTAAATTCTGCAGCCGTCAATCTCTTGCCATCATTTGGCTCTTTGATCTTGTTAACCGAAACCTTGGGCGAGAACTCAATGGCCTTCGTCACATTCTGGCCGTTGTTCACGTCCAGTTCCAGGATCAATCCCGGTAATTGTCCTGCATAGTTTGGCCCGGCAGGCACCGGAACGTCAGTGGTGTACCAGGCAATTACTTTCACCGTATCGTTTACCATCTCCCGCTTCATTTCGCCGTTTTCCATGGTTACCCTGGGGCGCAGTTGAATGCTGGTACCGGTAGCTTTGCGGGCTATAAAATTCAGGATCGGTTTTGTTTCCTCGCTCAGCTTCCACTGGAGTTTGGCCAGCGTATCGGTTACAATAAAACTTTTTTCCATGATCTCCCGCTGATCTACCCGTGTCCGGTTGGCAAAGTCAATATAGGTTATCTCATTAACGCCGGCGCCGCGCATCATGATATTCATCCCGCCGCCGGAGAATGAAGCATCTCCGCCGCCTTCCTCCGCTGCATTGGGCAGGTACTGGTACAGCGAATGCTGCGGGCTAAACAAGAGTTCAAACTGGTGAATGCGGGGCTTTGCCATCTGCTGTTCTAATTGAGACTGTATCTCCGGCGGGATATTGCCACCACTTAAACGCAGGCCCGATGCATTCATCCGCATGGTACGTTCGTAAACCACTTTCCCTTCTTTGACGGTTATGGAGGCAGAAAGCTTTCCCTCAGGGTTTTGTGCCTGTGCAGCTACCGTAACCGAGGCAGCAACTATGAATAAGAATTTTTTCATAAACAAGTTTGTTTAGGCCAAAAATAGATTTCTCCATTCTTACATCCGTTAACCGCCGTTGAAACTTGGTTAATAATGGTTAAGAGAGTGATAAGCGGCAAATGAAAAGGGTATTTTTGTTAGGATGCGCATAATGAAAAATATAAAGTGGATGCCGCTGTTAATGGCCATTACTATTTTGGCCATCGCCGGCTTCCAGGTTTACTGGATCAGCAAGACCTACGAGCGGGAAGAACGCATGCTGGAACGCAACAGCAACAACCTGTTCCGCGAAACCATCCGCACATTACAAACCAGTAAACTGAAACTGGATAAGCTGGCGGCGGGTCCCGACTCTTCGTTTAATGCCACTGAAACCAAAGTATTTATTCAGCGTGAATTAAGTGACAGGGGCCGTTTACAGGTATTGCCAAGAGAGAAAATGGAAAGTATGATGGATGTGATCATGCAACGCACCAACGACAGCACACGGCCGAGAGTGCTGATTCGTTCCAGAAATGGCGATAGCATGCAGGTGCTCAACGCCGGTATGTCGCAGCGGCAAAACCGTATCATGCAATTTCTTTTTGATGTGGACTCCCTGCAGGACTCGATCAAGGTAAAAGAGATAGAAGTTGCCTATGCAAAAAAGCTCGAAGAGCAAAATATTGACGTGCCGTTTGCCGTTCATAGAGTTGCTACTAAAGATTCCGTTGACAGGCCGGCATTTAACGAAGTGACCCTGGGTTTTGCCCATCCCATTACTTACCAGCTTGACTTGGGAAACACTTCCCCGGTGATCCTTCAACGCATTTCTTCCGCCATCCTTTTCTCTGTTTTTTTAGTGAGCTTTACCATCTTGTCGTTCCTGCTGTTATACCGTAATCTTTTACGTCAGCGAAAACTGGGCGACATTAAAAACGAGTTCATCTCCAACATCACACATGAATTAAAAACACCCATCGCCACCGTTAGTGTGGCCATTGAGGCGCTACGCAGCTTCAGCGCTTCGCTGGACCCGCAAAAAACCAAAGAATATCTCGACATCTCCGCCAACGAATTGCAACGTTTATCGCTGCTGGTAGATAAAGTGCTGAAGCTTTCGATGTTTGAGAAAAAAGAAATTGAATTAAAGTACGAACCCCTGAACGTGCGGCATTTAGTGGATGAAGTGACTTCGTCCATGCGACTGCAGTTTGAAAAAAGAAAAGCCGTCATCAACATCAATGCGGATAGTATTGGCAGCATGGAAGGCGACAGGCTGCACCTGGTAAGCGTATTGTTTAACCTGCTGGATAATGCATTGAAATACTCTACCGACAAACCGGTGATTGACATTGAAATAAAAGAAGCAGGCAACAGTGTGCAATTGATCATTGCCGACAATGGCATTGGTATTCCTGCGGAATATCACGGCCGCATCTTTGAAAAATTCTTCCGTGTGCCGCACGGCAATGTGCACAATGCAAAAGGGTATGGCCTTGGTTTGAGTTACGTGGCGCATGTGGTGGACCAGCACAAGGGAAACATCAGGGTAGAATCAAACGGGGGCAGTGGAAGCAGGTTTGTTATTACGTTGCCGAAGGGTGAGAGCAAATCGGCAGGCAGCGGAATAAAGAGAAAGCCGGTACTGGCAACCAAATTGTAGCAACAACCTTATTGCCTTCGTATACAAACAGGTAAATTGGCTAACCTCCGTTTCACTTCATTGCCGCTTTATTGTTTGATCTCCCCTTGCCTCCTTGCAGCGCATATTCCCGTTTCACTGGTTGCATTATATCTACTTCAACCCAACAACTTCTTCCTTAAATTTAGCGTATGAAGAAGACCAAAGTTTTGTACGTAGAAGATGAAACTTTTTTAGCCAAGATCGTTAGCGAAACACTGGAAAGCCGTGGTTATGAAGTAGTGTTGGAAGAAGACGGCGGCAAAGCCTTTCAGAAGTTTACAGAAATAAAACCGGACGTCTGCATACTGGATATTATGCTTCCCAATAAAGATGGTTTTGCCATTGCTGATGAAATCCGCGAGAAGGACCTGGAAGTTCCTATCATTTTTTTAAGTGCCAAATCACAAACGGCCGACGTGGTGAGTGGTTTTAAAACAGGTGCCAATGATTATATCCGCAAGCCCTTTAGCATGGAAGAACTTATTGTGCGAATTGAAAATGTGCTGCGCAGCAAAACCGTTCCTCCGGTGGACCAGGACGAGGTGACCATTGGCGCTTACACGTTTAACATGAAGCGCCAGACGCTTCATCATCCATCGGAACAGCGCAAGCTATCCTACCGCGAAAGCGAGTTGCTCAAATTACTTTACGAAAACCGCGATAAAATTGTTGAGCGCAGCGAAATACTTATCCTGCTTTGGGGTTCCGATTCCTTTTTTAACAGCCGTACGCTGGATGTGTACATTACCAAACTTCGCGGTTACCTCAAACACGATCCCGCCATAGAGATCATCACTATCAAAGGCATTGGCTACCGTTTTGTTTCCAGCTAATAATACAGGGCAGAAATTACTTTTAGCTGCCAATTGCTTATTGCGTACCGCCAACTCTTTCCCCGATGGCATAGCTTATGTATAGCATGCTTATATGCAGACCGCAACACGTAAGCGAAAATTAAAGCGGCTTGGGACCATTGCTGCTGTTTTGTTGGTCCTGGGCTTTGCAACCTTATTTGTGCTGGCCAATTTTTACGTAGAGCCTGTGCTTCGGAAACGGCTGCATACACTCATCATCGAAGGCTCCGATAGTCTTTATACCTATA
>DASVSM010000193.1:0-4730 GCA_036388115.1 Flavisolibacter sp. | reverse complement strand
TCCCTGCGCAGGCATTACCCTGATCAGGTTCTGCGGGTTTGATCTCAGCCATCCGCCTTAGGCAGACAGCACCCCGGTAACACTGAAAAATTTGTTATCGGCGCAAAAATAAGCGAAGATTTTTCACTGGATCGTGTAACTTTTTCGACAGCAAGACGTACTACCCAAAAGCCAGAACATGAAAAAGCTGTTTTTTATCGTTTGCCTGCTCAGTATCGCTGCTTTAGGTCATGCGCAAAAAGTGATCAACGATCCGAATGTTGAAGCCCGAAATATTTCCGGCTCTTTTACCGGAGTATCCGTCAGTGACGGCATCGACCTTTATATTTCTTATGGCGATGAAGCCGTTGCCGTTAGCGCTTCAAGGCCGGAACACCGTGAACGAATCAGGACGGAAATAAAAAACGGTGTGCTGAAGATCTGGTACGAATCAAAATCTGGAATTAATATAAACTTCAACGACGACCGCAAGATGAAAGCATACGTCTCATATAAAACACTGAACACTCTTGGCGGTTCAGGCGGGTCTGATATACTGGTTGATGGTACTATTAAGACAAATGAGTTAAGAGTGAATATTTCCGGAGGGTCTGATTTTAAAGGCAGGGTAGAGACAGAAAATTTACGGGTGAATCAAAGCGGCGGCAGTGATATCAGCATATCCGGTCGGGCAGCCACGCTTACGGTAGATGCCAGTGGCGGCAGCGATTTTAACGGCTTTGATCTGGTAACAGAAATATGTGATCTGGAAGCAAGCGGTGGCAGTGATATTGAAATTACAGCTAACAAAGAATTGTCGGCACATGCAAGTGGCGCCAGTGATATTCATTACAAAGGAAAACCAAATGTAAAACAAGCTAAAGCATCCGGTGCCAGTGAGGTAAAAGCAAGAAGTTAAAGCAGCACTATATAGTCATCGGGCCTGCCAATTTACGGCGGGCCTTTTTAGTTTCAGGACTTGTGCAAAGGCAGGGCGACGTTTGCCGCTAACTTCAGAAACACCGTTTCACCTGCATTGTTCAATCTTGTATGTTCCGAAAATTAATTGAGCTCTTTAGGAGCACGAAGAACACGAAGAAGGCACGAAGGGCACAAAGCGTTGTTTAGGTGTCAGGCCGCTTTGAGCGGCCAGACACCTTCGTGTTCGTTGTGGTTCTTCGTGTTCTTTGTGTTCCTCTGCGTAGACTCACCCCCGGTTTACTTAACTACGACCATATCTTAAGTCGCCCCTCCAGGGAGGGGATGTGATCTTAGGATAAACATTCTCCTATAAACGACCATCCCCTCCCTGGAGGGGCAAGTTTAGAAAATGATTTTACATTAAAACGTTGGGGTGGGTTTACGCAGAAAGAAAAAGAAACAATAACAGTGTTCAAGTAAGCTAAGCTCAATAGAATCACCAACCGTACACGAGTGCGACGCAAGAAAAGCTTAATCGTTATTCTAACCTCTGGTCCAAAAAAGAAAAACGTCAATCTGGAAAATGACTGGTAACGAAAGGAAAGGCTGAGCTCAAAAACTCTAAACTATAAACTCCAAACCCCAAACGCATTTCTTCCTTACCTTCGCCCCGCATTTTTAAAACTAAAAAACCTCTGTAATATGTCAGTAAAAGTTGCCATTAACGGTTTTGGTAGAATTGGCCGTCTGGTTTTTCGCCAAATTCACAATATGGAAGGCATTGATGTAGTCGCCATCAACGATTTAACCTCCCCTGCGGTTTTAGCGCATTTATTAAAATATGATTCAGCACAAGGTCGCTTTAATGAAGATGTGAAGTCGACTGAAAACTCCATTGTTGTTAACGGCAACGAGATAAAGATTTACGCACAAAAAGATCCGGCCACTATTCCCTGGGGCGATCATGGAGTGGATGTGGTGATTGAAAGCACCGGGTTCTTTACCGATAAAGCCAAAGCAGAAGCACACCTGAAAGCAGGCGCAAAAAGAGTCGTAATCTCTGCTCCTGCAACCGGTGATTTGAAAACCGTTGTCTTTAATGTAAATCACGAAATTTTAGATGGCAGCGAAACCATCATTTCCTGTGCTTCCTGTACCACTAATTGCCTGGCGCCAATGGCCAAGGTGTTGAATGATACATTTGGTATTGTTAACGGTTTAATGACCACCATTCATGCCTATACCAACGACCAGAATACATTGGATGCACCGCATCCGAAAGGCGATCTGCGTCGGGCAAGAGCAGCGGCTGCCAATATTGTTCCCAACAGCACCGGTGCGGCAAAAGCAATCGGCTTAGTGCTTCCCGAGTTGAAAGGCAAGCTGGACGGCGGTGCGCAACGTGTACCTACTATCACCGGTTCTTTAACGGAGTTAAATGTTATACTGGCCAAGCCAACAACAACAGAAGAAGTGAATGCCGCCATGAAGGCAGCCAGCAATGAAAGCTTCGGCTATACCGAAGATGAGATTGTAAGCACTGACATCATTGGTATGAACTTCGGTAGCCTGTTTGACTCTACACAAACTAAAGTAATTGGCACTGGTGACAAGCAAATGGTGAAAGCGGTAAGCTGGTACGATAACGAGATGAGTTACGTATCGCAACTGGTGCGTACCGTAAAGCATTTTGCGGGACTGATTAATAAATAAAATTGGAAAAGCCGGACGAGTGTTCGGCTTTTTTTTTCTGCATTTACCTTTAGTTCCATTTCAAAACCAACAAACATCATGAGCAAGTTTCAGGAAACAAATTTTAGGGGAAAAAAGGCATTGATCCGGGTGGATTTTAATGTGCCTCTGGATGAGCAATACAATATAACCGATGATACAAGAATAACGGCAGCCGTCCCAACCATCAGGAAAATTTTAGGGGAAGGCGGCTCTGTGATTTTGATGTCACATTTAGGCAGGCCAAAAGAAGGTCCAACAGAAAAATATTCCTTAAAGCACCTGGTAAAACATGTAAGTGAGTTGTTGGGAACAGAAGTGCAATTTGCTGGCGATTGTATTGGCGATGAGGCCGTGCAGAAAGCAGCCAACCTAAAGGAAGGCGAAGTGCTCCTGCTGGAAAATCTTCGGTTTTACAAACAGGAAGAAAAAGGCGACGCAGCATTTGCGGAAAAGCTTTCCAAACTTGGCGACATTTATATTAATGATGCTTTCGGAACTGCTCACCGGGCACACGCATCTACTGCTGTTATTGCACAATTCTTCTCTCCTGAAAATAAAATGTTCGGCCTGGTGATGGAAGGAGAGGTGGCGAGTGCTGAGAAGGTATTGCACAGTGCAGAAAAGCCTTTCACCGCGATCATTGGCGGCGCAAAAGTTTCGGATAAAATTCTCATTATTGAAAATCTTTTAGAAAGAGCCACCGATATTATCATTGGCGGCGGCATGGCCTACACGTTCTATAAAGCCATGGGCGGACAAATTGGTAAATCGCTATGTGAAGACGAGCGCCTAGACACAGCGAAACAGTTAATGGAAAAAGCGGAAGCGAAAGGTGTTTGTATTCATCTGCCTGCTGATTCCATCATTGCTGATAAGTTTGCCGAAGACGCTAACATTTCTTCTTCCTTAAGCACAAACATTCCCGACGGCTGGATGGGATTGGATATTGGCGTCATGGCCTGCGACATGTTTACCAAGGTTCTTCATAATTCCAAAACCATACTGTGGAATGGCCCGATGGGCGTTTTTGAAATGGACAAGTTTCAGCACGGAACAAAAACAATTGCGAAAGCAGTTGCCGAAGCAACGGAGAATGGCGCTTTCTCTCTGGTAGGTGGCGGAGATAGCGTTGCTGCAGTAAACCAGTTTGGCTATGCTGACAAAGTAAGCTATGTGTCTACCGGTGGTGGCGCCATGCTCGAATATTTTGAAGGGAAAGAATTGCCCGGAATAGCAGCCTTAAAATAAGCAACCTACCTAAATGACTTGAAAGAAGTCATTTTGTCTATAAAGACGAGGCTGCCTCAGCAATATGCTCTGCACCATACGACAGAACTGCATGATAACGATGTGGTGTATTATTTGATAGTACTCCACAGTATTTTAAAAAATACGCTTATTTAAACTTAAAGAAACATGAAACGCAACCTGACTCTTTGGATCGTTTTAGGTATCATTTTAATTCTGGTTTTCGTTGGATGCGGGCAATACAATGGCATGGTAAAAGAAGACGAGAATGTAAAGAATGCCTGGGGTAATGTGCAAAGTGCATATCAACGCCGGGCGGACCTCATTCCTAACCTGGTTTCAACCGTGCAAGGCGAAGCTGAATTTGAAAGGGGAACACTGACAGATGTTATTAATGCAAGAGCCAACGCAACGGCGGTGAGAGTTGATCCTACAGAGCTGAGTCCTGAACAACTTCAAAAGTTCCAGGCAGCACAGGGACAACTATCGCAGGCTTTAGGCAGACTATTGGTAGTAACAGAGAA
Organism: Flavisolibacter sp.; assembly: GCA_036388115.1. GTDB lineage: Bacteria > Bacteroidota > Bacteroidia > Chitinophagales > Chitinophagaceae > Flavisolibacter. The sequence continues at coordinate 324 of DASVSM010000193.1, read as the reverse complement.
CTATCCAAATTTGAGGGCCAATGAAGCCTTTCGTAATCTGCAATACGAATTGTCGGGAACAGAGAATCGGATCAATACCGAACGTAATCGTTTCAACGGGATAGTTAATTCGTATAATACGAAGGTTCGTTCGTTCCCCAATAATTTGTTTGCCGGAATGTACGGTTTTAGGGCTCGTCCACCGTTTGAAGCAGATCCGGGTGCGCAAAATGCGCCACGGGTAAATTTCCCAAGTAGGACGTCGAATACAAATACCACAACACCGCAAACAAGAACGTCAACTGACACTGTAAATTCCCGATAAGTGAAGTTTTTCCCCTGGCA
>DASVSM010000192.1:0-5509 GCA_036388115.1 Flavisolibacter sp. | reverse complement strand
CATTTTTTCCTCTCGTTTAAGTTTCCGCAAGCCGATCAGTTACTGCTTCCGATACTGATGTTACTAACGGGAATTTCCTTTATTACGTTGCTTTCTTTGCAGGACCCGTTGCGTGACCGCTTCTTTGGAAAAAGCATGTTGTTTTATCTCGTGGCTGGTTTTGTTGGTTTGTTTGTGCTGCTGTTTTTTAATCTTCGAAAGTTTACGGTCGATTCTGGATTGTTCCGCCTATTTGTTTTCAAGAACAATAGCAAAGCCGCTAACGGATGGCCGTGGGCGGTAGGTGCCGTGGGCTTGTTGTTCCTTACTATTTTGTTTGGAACCGGCCCGGAAGGAAGCGGCGTAAAAGTGAACTTGTTTGGCTTTCAGCCCAGTGAGATCGTGAAGTTTTTGATCGTTGTTTTCCTTGCCGGTTATTTCGCCACCAACGAAAAATTCATTTCCGAATATGGCCGCTGGCAAAAGCGCTGGCAATTCTTTGGCTTTGCGGTGATCGCCATTCTCGCGGCTATCTTTTTATTTCTTATTCTTGGTGATTTGGGCCCTGCAATGGTGGCCTGCTTCACCTTCATTATTCTCTTTTCATTTTCACGGGGAGATTTTGCTTACGCGGTAGGAACAGCCGTTGTCTATGTGGCTTCCATTTGGCTGACCGGCAACAATGTTTTGCTGGCAACTGCTATCACTGTGGCGCTGTTGCTGATCGCTATTTTCTTTATCAAGAAACAACTGACGGAATCTGCCATTATGCTCCTGGTGGTGATGGCAGGATTTCTTTTGCTGGACAAAATTCCTTACATCGAAAAGGTCTTCCCTGGTCCCGTGCAACGGTTGGTTGACCGGAAAGCCATCTGGCAGGACCCCTGGAATAATGAAGTCTTTGGTGGCGACCAGATTGCCAATGGACTTTGGGCTATGAGCAGTGGTGGCGTTACAGGACAGGGAGTTGGCGAAGGCTTTGCCAAAACAATCCCGGAAGCGCATACGGACATGATCCTGCCATCAGCAGGAGAGGAGTTTGGCTGGGCCGGGATCATTTGTGTGTTCATCGGGTTTCTTCTGTACCTGCACCGATCGATTTTAATTGGCCGGCATACCGGAACACCCTTCCTGTTTTATCTCTGCGCGGGTATTGGCATTAGTACGTTTGTGCAGTTTCTTTTAATTGCCGGTGGATCAGTGGGAGCCCTGCCACTTTCGGGTGTTTCGCTGCCGTTTATGAGTTATGGCGGTTCATCATTGATCGCTAATATGGTTGCTGCCGGCTTTCTTTTATCGGCATCCATTATCCAGGGATCGCCGGTGCAGATGAAATATATTTCACGGCAACAGGACCGTAATATTTTGCCTGCGTTAGTGGCCGCCATTGTTGGTGTTATTTTCTTAGGCGTTAACGTTGGCCAGTATCTTTTCAACAACAAAAGATGGGTAACGCAACCTGCCCTTGTTGCTGATAGAAGCGGTGCACGGATGTTCAGTTACAATCCACGCATCGCCATCCTGATGAACCGGCTTGGTGCCGGAAATTTAGTGGACAGAAAGGGACGGGTATTAGCAACAGGGAACCCCGAATCTTACTTAAAACAACAAGACTCTCTTATCTCCGCAGGATTAAATCCAACGGCTTTGCAGGCTCTTTCTCATAAGCGTTTGGATCGTTATTACCCTTTCTATGAATCCATGTTCTTTTGGGTGGGAGATATGAACAGCGGCGCCTTTATGGGAAGTACCAACGGTTATTTTGCCGAGTACGAACACATGGCGGAACTAAGAGGTTTTCCGGCACCGGAAACAAAATTCCAGGTAAAAGCAAGCCGCTTCCGGGAGAACCGTTTTCTGCCCAGGACAGAAACAGAAATGACCGTTGCGAAAAGAGATTTCAGTGCTTTGGCGCCCTTGCTTTTAGCTGGTATCAACAGTAAGGAAGTGGAAGAATTTAAAAAGCGTAACCGCGATGTGACGATGACGGTAGATGCAGCCTTGCAAACCAACCTGCAGGCATCGCTGCAAACATTGGATACACTCAAAAATGCCCGCATTTCTGTAGTCGTGATGGAAGACAATACGGGTGATGTTCTGGCTTCGGCCATGTACCCGGCCGCACCTGTAAACGACATGGAGCGAATGACGATGACGAACGCCGAACTGAATCGTCTTCCTTATTTCTTAACCAACCGTGACCTTGGTTTTACCTACGCATCACAGCCTGGTTCTACGGCAAAACTGATCACGGCTTCTGCTGCCTTTAATAAACTGGGAATGTCTGCCGCCACAAAAACCATCCATGTTCGTCCCGGTGATTTGATCCGCACAAGAAGCGAAGAGCCCGACGAAGCCGGTAACATCACCATTGAACGGGGCATTGTCCGTTCCAATAACCCGTTCTTTATCCGGCTTGCCAACGAGCTAAGGTTGGAAGAAGAGATGGGTGAAATTTACTTGAAGACAGGTCTCTTCTTAAGAGGAGTCGGCGGCTATTATTTTGACGCCAACCTGGCGAACAACAGCCAGTGGGAAACATGGAAGGCAACCTGGCGAAAAACAGAATTTGCAAGCGTTCGTTATTATAATCCGAATGATATCAAGCGGACAAGAGGCCGTGGTGTTTCCGGGATGGCCTGGGGCCAAGGCGAGCTGATTGCCACGCCAGCTTCTATTGCCCGTGTGGCGGCCGGTATCGCCAACCAGGGCACACTGATGCATAGCCGGTACGTGATGAAAGTCAGTGACTCCACCTTGCCCTTAGCGCAGGGTGTTCCGCTCCTGAAAGATGCGCAGGCGGCAGCCCTGATGACGGATTATATGAAAAAACAAAGTGCTAACAAGCAATCGCGGCTGGGGATTTTTGTGGCGGGTAAAACCGGTACGCCGGAGCGGATCCTCAAAGGCGAACGCATAAACGACGGCTGGTATGTATTTTTTGCCCCAAAACAAAAAGGGCCGGGACATATTGTTGTCTGCATCCGCATTGAAAAAACAAAAGGTTCAAGCGTAGCGGTCCGTTTGGCAGGCTCTCACGTAATACCTATTTTAACAAAATACGGGTACATCAAAAGTTTTGGGGAAGAATTGAACTAAGAGTTAAAGAAAAGGAGCAAAAAGAAAGGCTCCTCTTACTCTTTCGCTCTTTTCACCTCTTAGCCAAAAAATCTGGACTGTTTCTTGAATAATGAGTGATGAGTAATCAGTGGGTTTCTGGTTTGTGATGAATGGTGATCTGTTCGCATACTCATTATTCATCGCTCATCACTCATTAGCATAAAAACTCACCACCAATATGTTTGACCTTTTTAAACCAAAAGAAGAAGCTTCGGCCCCTGACGTGAAATCGCTCAGGCAAAGCCTTTTGTTATTTATTAAAGAACAGTTGCAGAAATGGGAAGGAGGAGAAGGAGCGGCCATTAAAGGCATGCAGTTGTTTTTTGCGCCTTCGGCAGATGACCGGCACGTATATGAAGCCGCTGTTTTTTTTGATGCAACTGACAAATTTAAAGACGAAGAAATTCAGCGCATTGCCGATGACTATGCCATTGACCTTCCGCCGGATTGGACACTTGATCTTTTGTTTGTAGAAGCGCTTCCGGCGGAGGCTATCAAGTCGAAAGAGCATCCTGTTGCTTTGCACGTATCTACCAAAAAGCAACCGGTGCTAACCACGCTAACCACGGCTTATTTACGCATTATTAATGGCGAAGCAGAAAAGGAAGAATATGTACTGACGGATAAAGCAGGAAAAGCCTGCATCGGCCGCGACAAAAGAGTACAGACCGATGAAGGTTTCCTTCGGGAGAACACCATCGCGTTTCCTTCTACCAGCCAGAATGCTAGCAACAAATATATCAGTCGCCAGCATGCGCATGTGGAATGTAACAAGGAGATGGGCGCTTTCTTTTTATATGCAGACGAAGGTGGCATTCCGCCGCGCAATAAAATAAAAATTCAAACCGCAAACGGCGATATCATCCGTTTGGGTTCAACGCAGGTAGGGCACCATTTACAGGAAGGCGACCAGATCGTCCTGGGTGAATCGGCCCTGCTGCAGTTTAGTTATAGGGAAGATTAATCCGTATATCCGTTAATCGGGTTATCCGTTTATTAGTGCAGCTATTCTTACGAATAAACGGATGAACAAATGAACGGATAAACATAAAATAAAGGAGAGCAACGTGTCAAAAGTGTTTACGATAGCTGAGGGGTTAGAGAACATGGGCGCCATCCGTACCGGCGGCCAGGGATCCGTCTACAAAGGCAGAAGAATTGGAGAAATCATCACCGCTATTAAATTATTACCGACCCCTATTTTTTCCCAAACGGAAGAAGACAAACATTACCTCGATTTCACCAATGAAGTAAAAAAACTTCAACGGGTGAACGAGGAGCCGAACCCGAATGTCGTTAAGATACTTAGCTATGGTGTAAGTGAAACCGGTTGTTTCCCTTACATTGAAATGGAGTACATAGATGGTCCTGATTTAGGTGAGTTACTGAAGCCACCACACCAGCCTGTTTTCACCATTAAGGAAATTATCAAGGTTGCCGAACAGTTGTCGCATGCATTGGCCCATTGCCATAAGCTGGATGTAAAACACGGCGATATTAAAAGCAATAACATCAAATACAACCAGCACACCGGCAATTATGTGTTGCTTGATTTTGGGCTGGCCATTCTGTCGGATGAAGAACGCAGAACATCTATGCGCCGCGCCGGAGCAATTGAATTTATGGCGCCGGAGCAGAACGAAGGACGAACGCTTTTTGAAACGGATGTGTACAGTTTTGGGATCATTCTCTTTGAGCTGTTAGCTGGTAAAGTGCCTTTCCCTTTGGATGGCAACAGCGAGACAGGCCGCAATAAAGTGATGGTGGCACACATGGAAATGATGCCCCCGGATGCCATTTCGCTTCGTGCCGCTTCCATGCCTATCGACTGGACGGATGAGCAGAAGGCGCAGGAGATGCAGGTGCCGGAATGGCTGACATCTCTCATTTATAAATGCCTGGAGAAGAAGCCGGAAGGCCGCTTTACAAATGGAATCGAACTGCACGATTATATTTCACATCATCGCATCTATACGAATGAAGTAGCAGGACTGGTTCAGCATGAGGATCACAAATGGCAGGCGGTTTTAACCAGTAAGGATGAAGAACTGGAAGAGTTGCGGGCTATTATTGCCCGACAGGAAAAAGAAATTCTGGCCCTAAGAGAGAGTACATCAGCAGGAGTGATCGATGATGTCGGCTATGGACGGAAAAAGCGGGTGTCGCGATCTGTTTTTACGGCGTTGCTGGTTGCGCTGGTGTTGCTAAGTGGTATTGCCATTTATAGTTTGTTCTTTAATAAGTCGGTTGTGGGTGCAGCACTGGCAGATAATACTACCCTGGGCGCCGACACCTCCACAACTAATAAAGAAGGGGCTACGAAAACCTCCGAAAATATCAGTTCTGCAAAGGACATCAATAAATATGCAGAACGACGAAAGCAGCAGGTTGCCGACTCAATCAAAAAGAA
>DASVSM010000191.1:0-8998 GCA_036388115.1 Flavisolibacter sp. | reverse complement strand
TTACATCCGTTCTTATGAAAAGTATTCTCAGGTTCGCAGGTTGGAAGAGCAAAAAAGAGGAGAGATTGCTCAGGTTTGGGAACGCTTCCGCAACAGCAATAATATGCATGCTGATAATCGTTACCAACGAAACAATCGCAGATGGTAAGATCTGTACACTATGATGAGGGCCCCGCATTTGCGGGGCTTTTCATTTGCCTTGCTGTTGCAAATGAAAAGAGGGTTAGGGAGAACAGGAGCAGATCTGCGCCTATTTTTATTTGCATCTTTGTCGTCATGCCTTTCCCCTTAACGCTTCAAACCATTTTACTCCGGGGTACACAGATCGAATTGTATGTGCCTGATGAGGAAGCTTTAAAAGACGCTTATGAAAAGAGAACAATTCTGTTTCCTTACTGGGGCAAGGTGTGGGCCTCTGCACAGGCGATGGCGGAGTATCTTATTCTCCATCCCGAGTACACAGCCAATAAAACCATCATTGAACTTGGTGCTGGTCTTGGACTTCCTTCATTGATTGCAGCCCGAAATGCGGCATCTGTTCTTTGCTCGGATTACGAAGGAGAAGCGGTGACTGTTGCGCAACAGTCTGCCTTGCATCATCACTTAAAAAATTTCTCTGCTGAAGTTCTCGACTGGAACGCGATGCCAGATAACCTTGCGGCAGATGTTCTGATGTTAAGTGACATCAATTATGAACCGGCTGCATTCGATGCATTGATGAAGATTATCATGGTATTCCTGCAAAAAGGAAGTACCGTTATTTTAAGCACGCCGCAACGATTGATGGCAAAAGATTTTGTTGCTTCATTGCTGGTGTATTGTATAGCTCAGGAAGAAATACAAATTGAGCAGGAAGGCAAGGTGGCAATAATCACCATTCTGGTGCTGGAAAAATAATGAGGCTAATCTGCTGGCTAACGCTTTTCATAAGTAACCTCTGTCGCTAACTTCGCCGCATGAACAAGGCCATTGCGGATCTGCGCAAAGAATATTCTTCCGAAACATTACTGGAAAATGATCTCGCTTCTGAACCAATTGCACAATTTCAAAAATGGTGGGACCAGGCCATTAATTCCCAAGTTTTGGAAGCAAATGCAATGACACTGGCCACTTCTTCAACCGATGGCCTGCCTTCGGCCCGCATAGTGCTACTGAAAGGTTTTGATGAAAAAGGCTTTGTTTTTTATACCAATTATGAAAGCTACAAGGCAATGCAGTTGCAGGAAAATCCAAAGGCTTGTTTGGTATTTCATTGGAAAGAACTGGAGCGGCAGGTGCGCATCATGGGAGTGGTAGAAAAAGTTTCTGCTGAAGAAAGCAGTGAGTATTTCGGGTCTCGTCCCATCGGTAGCCGCATTGGTGCCTGGGCGTCACCGCAAAGCAAAGTCATTGCAAACCGAGAATGGCTGGAACAGGAATTTGAAAAGCGAAAGAATGATTTCACTAGTGGTGATGTACCACGTCCGCCGCATTGGGGAGGTTACGTTGTAAAGCCTGTCATCATTGAGTTCTGGCAGGGACGCTTCAGCCGCCTGCACGACAGGATTCAATATACACTGGAGGAAGGAAGCTGGAAGATTGAACGGTTAGCGCCGTGACAAATTAATAGGTTAACAGGTTAATAAGTAACCTACGAGGATTTCCCCAAGAACTTATTAACCCATTTACTTATTAACCTATTATGCCTCTTTCTTCGGAGCTGCCGGCGTAGTGCCAGTAGTCTTTTTTTCACTGGCTGGCCTTGACTTTCCGAAAGAGCCTTTAAAGATTTTTCCTTTTTTGGTTTTTTTATCACCTCTGCCCATAATTTAAATTTAGTGGGCAAATGTAAGGATTGTAAATAAAAAAGTCCCAGCTACGCGGGACTTTCAATGAGTTTGGTTGTTAATTACAACTTAGCAGAAAGTTCTTTACCTGCTTTAAAGCGGGCAACTTTGCGAGCTTTGATCTTGATCACTTCACCGGTTTGAGGGTTACGGCCGTTACGGGCAGCACGTTTTGAAACAGAAAATGTTCCAAAACCTACAAGGGTAACTTTACCACCACCTTTCAACGTCTTTGTAACTGCTTCTACAAAAGAGTCAAGAGTAGTGTTAGCTTGTGTTTTGGTGATGCCTGCATCGTCGGCAATCTTTGCGATCAGTTCAGCTTTGTTCATAGTTATTTTTTGAGTTGATGAAGGAACAAATTTAGAGGCTTTTGTATAGCATCAAAATAATTTTCGCCTTTTTTAAAATTTGGCTGTCTGGCTGAAATCCGCTATGGTTAAGGCTTTTAGCTGAATGGCATAACTTATTTTAATTCAGACGAAAGAAGATAACACACTGAAAGCCTTGCCTGTACAGTGTTTCAGCGCATCTCCTTGCATCGCAGTGATAAAAAACAAAGCGTTGCATAATGCAATCATTTACCTCTATTGCACTACTTGCATAACGCTGCGAAATGCAATGAACCGGGCACCCCATTTATCAATTGAACGCTGCCGCATGGTGGGTGCATGCATTTCAATGTACCGGTTGTAATCTGCTTTGGACTCGGCGTGGTATTGAATGGCATAAGTAGGGCCTTCGCTTTCGTCTACTTCTAACAAGCGAACAACTTTATGGCTGGTGAAACAGCCCGTGTTCATCATATCGGGAATATGGTCGTTTAATAACCAGTGCAGCCATGCTTCCGCAATGGTTCCTTCTACTTTTATTGTTACATTGTAAATGATCATCACTTCAGGTTTTCAGTATCAATTTCTAAGTAGATCGGACAATGATCGCTGTGTTTTATATCAGGATATATTTCCGCATCCTTTAAATAAGGCTTCAATGGTTCCGTAACACTGATATAGTCTATTCTCCAACCTTTGTTTTCGGCCCGCACTTTAGGAAAGCGCTGGCTCCACCAACTGTAACGGTCCGGCTCCGGGTGAAATTCACGGAACGAATCTACCCAGCCATTGCTATAAAATTTATCCATCCATGCCCGCTCTTCAGGTAAAAAGCCGGAAGTGTTTTTATTTCCTTTCGGGTTGTGAATGTCTATCTCTTTGTGAGCAATATTGTAGTCGCCGCAAAGAATGATAGCCGGATGTTTTTCACGCAGTTTCTGGATGTATTCATAAAACTCATCCAGCCATTGGTACTTGTACGTTTGTCTTTCATCACCCGATGTGCCCGAAGGAAAATAAGCATTGATCAGCCGCACCTTGCCGAAGTCCAATTGAATTACTCTTCCTTCATCATCGCTTACCTGGTGACCGGTACCGCATTGTACATTGTCCGGATGAACTTTAGTAAAAACGGTAACACCGCTATAGCCTTTTTTTTGAGCACAGAACCAATGATCGTGATAGCCTAATTCCTGAAACAGCTTTGCTTCTACATCCGATTGCTGGGCTTTAGCCTCCTGGATGCAAACCACATCGGCTGGATGGGTTTTCAGCCAGTCAATGAAACCTTTTTTTATTGCCGCCCGTATGCCATTCACATTGTAGCTGACGATCTTCATGGTAACGAAGTTAGGAGTCAGGAGTCAGAATTAAGTAGCCAGGAGGGTGGCATTAGTTAATCGCAGATAATGAGCAAAGATTGAAAGAAGAACGAAGGACCGAATTGAAGATTCTGACTCCTGTCTCCTGTATTCTCCGTTCTCTGTATTTTTATTCCTCTATGGATCATAAACCAATTATTCCTCCGAAAGAACATGTCTATTTAGAAGGTCCCAAAAGCAGGACCTACGAGCTGGGCTTTGCATGGAAAGTTTTCCGGCAGTTCATGAAAGCATTTCGTACGCTGCATTTTGTTGGCCCGTGCATTACAGTTTTCGGTTCTGCCAGGTTTAAGGAAGACAGCATCTATTACCAGCAGGCACGGGAATTTGGAAAGCGAATTGCCCTCTCCGGGTTTACCACACTAACCGGTGGCGGGCCGGGAATTATGGAAGCGGCCAATCGTGGTGCTTATGAAAACGATGGTATGTCTGTGGGATGTAACATCCAGTTGCCGTTTGAACAGGTAGGCAACAAATATGTTCATCGTTCTTACACCTTCGAGCATTTTTTTGTGCGTAAAACGCTGCTGATAAAATATTCCTATGCCTTCATTATCCTGCCAGGCGGCTTTGGTACGATGGATGAATTCTTTGAAACACTGACACTTATTCAAACCAAAACACTGCATGCCTTCCCAATGGTGTTGTTTGGAAAAGAATATTATAAAGAACTGTGGGAGGCCATGCAGGACATGGCTGTAAGGGGCACCATCTCCAAAGAGGATATGGACCTTGTATTGTTTACCGACGACATTGACGAAGCCATGGACCATATTTTCAAATACATTCAAACCAATTATAAAATACTGCCCCGCAAAAGAAGATGGTGGCTGCTGGAAAAGCGATAACCGCCCTGGCACCTGATGACGCTTTTTGAATCATCCTTCATTTGTTTATTTTCACCTTACTTATGACATCAATACAACTGTTAGGAATGGCAGCAGGCAGTATCTCTGCCATTACTTTTTTACCGCAGGTGATCAAGACCTGGAAAACAAAATCAGCGTCGGATATATCGCTGTTGATGTTTGCCTTTGCCACCATCTCGGTTATCATGTGGCTCATCTATGGCATTATACTAAAAGATATTCCCATCATTTATACCAACAGCCTTGTGCTGATCTGCTCTCTTATCATGTTGTATTTTAAATTCCGGTTTAAAAAGAAACCAACGGATTTAGACCTATGAGGTTTTCAAAACCTCATAGGTCTTTGCCTACTTTTGCCCTCATGAAAATCACAACGATCATTTTTGATTTGGGTGGCGTATTAATCGACTGGAACCCTGCCTATGTTTTTGATAAACTGATAGAAGACGAATTCAAACGGAAACATTTTTTTGAAAACATCTGTACAGCCGAATGGAACGAAGAGCAGGACGCCGGCAGAACAATTAAAGAGGCCAACGAAATCCTGATTGCCAAACACCCCGAATGGCAGGAATACATTGAAGCCTACTATGGCCGCTGGGAAGAAATGCTTGGTGGACCTATCCAGGAGACAGTTGAGATCTTCCGCCAGTTAAAAGCAAGCGGCCGCTATAAATTTTATGCACTGACTAACTGGAGTGCCGAACTGTTTCCAATTGCCCTGCAGAAGTATGATTTCCTGCACTGGTTTGATGGACGTTTGGTGAGTGGTGAAGAAAAGCTGCGTAAGCCTTTCCCGGAGTTTTATCAACTGCTGCTGGACCGTTTCAACATCAGGAAAGAGGAAGCCATTTTTATTGATGACAACCTGCGAAATGCAGAAGCAGCACAACAGTTTGGAATTGAAACCATCAGGTTTACAAGCGCAGAAGAATTGAGAAGATCGTTAGCCGAAAGGGAGATTTTGTAATCTTAATGAGGATTGTTATTTTACAAAAAACTGCTTATGAATCCGAATGAATCTTACCCTTCAGCAACCGAATCTCACCTGTTTGAAGAGGGCGAGTTTGTACAGTATGACGAAGCCTCCAACGGCCAGCGGTTTTTGAACTACCTCATCGACACGATTTTTATGCGTTATGCTGTTGGCTACGCCACCGGCTATTTGCTCGCTGAGTTTTTACTGGCCACTTCACCGGAAACGGCCTATGATCTTTTTGGGGATGAAGGCAACTGGGGTGCTATCTACCTCATTGCCATCATCAACCACCTGGTTTATTACAGTATTTGCGAAAAAATATTTAAAGGCCACACGTTAGGGAAGCTGATCACGGGCACCCGTGCTATTCGGGAGGACGGGGAGGAGCTGACATTCAAAGACGCATTCCTGCGCAGCCTGTCACGTCTTGTTCCCTTTGAAGCATTAAGTATCTGGTTTGGAAGTGGACTCTGGCATGACACCTGGACAAAAACAAAAGTTATTAAAACACGATAGAATGAATCCGGCACTGCCGGGTTTGTCTTTTTATAAGTACGCTTCCTGTGAGAAAATTGAATTAATAATTCAATTTTTTGGTGAGTTTATATTGGCATAAATTAACATACTTAAAACCTTCATTTATGCGAAACCTATTTGTGCTGCTGGCACTCACCATTTCTATTCAGAGTATCTATTCACAGGGTCTTCTTGGCAAACTCGGTAAAAACAAAGTGGTGGGCAGTGTGCTCGAAGGCAAACCTCCTGTGTCTACCAGTTTTAAAGACGTTGATGTAAAGAACACTTTGCCTGCTGATTTCGGTGCAAACGCTATCTATACATCACTTTCCACTTTGCAAAAAAATGCCGAAGGTTATTACGAACTCTCTCCGGGTTATTATGAAACTACTAACCTGAGTTACTGCCTCAAGGCTGGAACGAATGGTCCGGCCAAGGGAGATTCATACGGCAATGCACCGATTCTTGGTAAGATGGATGATATTGTGGAAACGATCCTTGTCAAGTCGCAAGAGCTATGGCGGGCCAAAAATTCCGAAGGCCCTGCCGGGAAACTAACGTCCTTTATTTCGCAAAAAGATGTGCAGCTTCTTTTATGGGCCATCATTGCCAAAGCTGATTTCGATGACATGCAGAATAAAACAAAAGGAGTTGCATTGGCCTTACTGTCACCGGAGCAGATTGTAAAGCTTAACGGAGGCGCCGTAAAAACGATAGCCAACTTTGCCAGCGATAAAGGCTGGATGGAAAAACCCGCCTTTGTACGTTCCGTTGAAGAAGCAGAACAATCATTACGGCAGCTTTATAAATCATCCACAAGTACCTATGAAGATTTTGAACGATTAGCCGTATTGGCAGGTATCAATACAGAGGCGCAACCGGTTGAATTCGGCACCTGGTTTAAGCACGAAGGTGGTTACTACATTCGATACGAACCCCAGGGGTACTCCCGTACGCATATTAAAATTCACGTTCCGGAAAAGAAAAAGGCGACCTTAAAAATCACCGGTGCAATTGCAACCCCTTCCGATTCGCGGCAACGATTGGCACAAACAGATATGAGTGTTGAAGAGTATACCAAAATCAAACACTAAATCAAATGATTTCAAAAGCCTACAACAGCGCAGGCTTTTTTATTTATTGTAGCTGCATTTTCTGCCGGAATGATTCAAGATAGGTTTCGCCAATAGGTATATATGTGTTCTCTATGATCAATTGCTTTTTTTCAACCGCCTTGATCCTATCGATTGATACAATGTACGATTTGTGCACCCTTATAAATGAATGGCTTTTTAACTGCTCCTCGAAACTTCGTAAACTTTGAAGCGTCAGGATTTTTTCTTTAGGCGTGTGAATGGCAACATAGTCGCGCAGGCTTTCCAGGTAAAGGATATCCTTCAATGCAATCTTCACCATCCGGTATTCGGATTTTACAAAAATGAAATCAGCAGCAAGTGGTTCGGAACGCCTGTTCTCTATTTTATTTTTTGCCTTGTTTACCGCAATAATGAAACGTTCCAAAGAGAAGGGTTTCAGCAGATAATCCACGACATCGTATTCAAATCCCTGCAGGGCATATTCCTGGTAAGCCGTGGTAAGAATGATGCTGCTCCTGCCATTCATTATTTTCATAAACTGGATGCCGGTAAGTTCCGGCATTTGAATGTCAAGGAAGATTAGATCAATCTTTTCATCCTGTGCAATCTTTAATGCATCAAAAACATCTGTCGTTGCTTTCACCAGCTCCAGGTCAGTAACCTTGCTTAGATATTCTTTGAGCAGGTTAATGGCCAGCGGTTCATCATCTACAATCAGGCAACGTATCATTAATTGGCATTCAGGGTTAAGTGTGATGCATAAATGTTTCCATTGTTGGTTATCTGCAAAGAATAACGGTGCGGATAAAGCAGCTCCAGCCTGCGTTTAATATTGTCCATTCCCACCCCGCCGGCGTCATCTTTATATTGCCTGCTGATCTTGTTTTCCGTTTCAAATGTCAGCGTACGGCCGTTGCAGTAAAGCCTGACTTTTAAGGGAGAAGCTGGATCTTTAAAATCACCGTGCTTGAACGCATTTTCAACAAAACAAATGAGCAGGTGCGGAATGATTTCGTGCTGTTCGGCTGAACCCTCAAGTTCTAATTCTACCGGCAAATCCTGCACAAACCGCAGACGCTGCAAAGCGATAAAATTCTGTACATATTCCCACTCTCTTGTTAAGGGCACTTTTTCTTTTTGTTCGTAAAGAAGATAGCGCATCAGCTCTGCCAGCTTCAGTACGGCTGCCGGAGCTTTAGGTGATTGTTCGTAAACCAGTGAGTAAATGTTGTTCAATGTATTGAAAAGGAAATGCGGGTTGATCTGCGAACGCAAAAACTGCAGTTCCGCTTCTCTTGTTTTCTGTATGAGAAGGGCCTGGTTTTTTTGTGTTGCCATCTGGTTGTCTAATAAAAAGATAAGAAAGCCAAGCACAAGGTAGATGAGTGCATAATAAACATTGTCTAACGCATAATAGGTGAAGGAAACGTTGGTGTTATAATTATGATAGCCGTACAAAGCTGTTGCTATCACCTCTTCCAGTGTGTAACGCAGCAATATAAAAAACAGCATCAACCCAATTACACTTGCTGTTAACGAGGCATAGCGTTTTGCCAGGAAGTATTTTTTGAACAGGAAACGGGTTAACAATAAGGTCGTTGTCACGTAAATAATTTGCGAAACTGTAAACACGCTAAGTACTCCAGGCAGCGTGATGGGTCGATTCAACTTAATAATGGCAATCAGGTCAAGTCCCCATACCATCATAAAAATGACGATCGCATATACAACAACAAGTTGTTTTCTAGTCATGACACTAAAATAGCTCTTGCGATTGTACAAAAAAGAAGGGTGTCTGCAAAACGCCATTTTTCCTCTGCAAACTCTTTTTAAAAGACAACAGCCTGTTTTGCAGAGAAAGAAGTCCTGTTTGCAGATTGTGATTTTAATACTGCGGAAAAGGGGGAAAGTTTGAAAAAACTTTCTGTATGAAAAAAATGTTGCCCTTTGTTTTTTGCCTTGCCGTCTTCTGTGCAGACGCACAAAAAGTGGACTGG
>DASVSM010000190.1:0-1813 GCA_036388115.1 Flavisolibacter sp. | reverse complement strand
ATCAAACGTTCTGAAGCCGGCGTAATCGAGGTAGATATTTGATGAGTCTATACCCAGCGCAATCAGGTCGCTACGCATTAAGGCCGGCTCATTGTAGTCTTTCCGGCTGTTATCGCCACTGATAATAATATGCCTGATCTTGCCTGCCTTGTAAAGTCTGACGGCCGCATCAATGCGATATTTATAATAATTGTTAACGTACCCGCCGGACAAGAATTTGGATGTGCCCAGCAATAGTCCAACTTTATTGTAAGGGATGGCATCTACGCTGGTATAAAGTTTCCCTTCGGCAGCATTGTCAACGGCTTTGTTGCAGAAGAAAATCACGAGGAAAGCGAGAAGCAGAAGCAGCAGGCCAATGCGGCAGATCCGTTTGAATCTCATAAGTTGGAAATGGTTTGCCAAACAATGAAAGGCTGTAAAAAAATTCCAAAAGTAACATCAATAAGCACTAAAAATCGGCGAGTACATTAAAACCGATTGTTTGCAGCTTTGCATCTTCCAGGCCCTTCTTATAAAATACGCCAATGGTAACGGCCTTACCATTCCAATGCTCTTTAGCAAAACGTATCCCAGCCCGGCCCATAGGTCCATAGGTGCTTCCTGAAAAATCAGAAAAAGAACTTTGAGAAATACTCACATGATAATACCCGAACCCTGCGCCTACATATCCCCCGAAATTCTTCAGCGCATTTTTTGTTGCCTTGCAGCCGAAATTATAGTCGAGCACAATTGGTAAGTCATAAGCAAACGCAACGCCTGCATCACCGCCAATGGTATTGGACGCAATGCCAACGCCAATTCCAACGGGTGCGCCAATACTAAATGAGGAGTTCTCACTTTGCAGAACATTGATACGGGGGAAATAGCAAAAATTCGTTTGCGCAATGCTGAAACTGTTGGAAAAATCGTCTTTGCCGAATAACATAGAAATAGTTGCGCCTAAACCATGCATGAAACGGGAGGTAGACATTTCACGATTGGCAGGGTCGTCAGAGTAAGTCTGCAGGACTACATTCAACTTTGCCAGTTCTCTTCGGTTTAGTACCGATTCTACAGTTTTATTATTGTCGGTATTGCGACTCCAGTTCTCCAGTTTCACACGGGTTGAATCAGCCAGCCTGGCTTTTGTCATCGTCTCTTTAAATTTTTCGTTCTGCAGCAGCATCTTGATGCAGTAATCTGAACAACCTGGTTTAAATGGGTAGCGACACTCACAATCCATTGTTTGCTGTGCTGTCTGTGCTTCCGAAGTAAAGAATAGGTTGGCAGAAAGCAAGAGGAAAAGGAAGAGCTTTTTCATAAGCGGATAGATAGTCAGTTAGTTTAAAGTGCTCAATGATACAGTTTTTTTTCTTCCAATCAAATGAGAACCACATGTCCAAGAAAGGCAGTATGCCTCAAACGATATATTTCGAAACCGGCTGTTCTGGATTTCACTTTCCTGATGGGTCTTTGTCTGGGAGGCTTTCGCAACAAGGCGAGAGGGTTAGGCTATCGGTAAGGTTTTATGGCCTAAAGCTTTATATTCTTTAAACCGCTTGATGCAGGAAGAAAGAAATTCAGTAGCAATGCGCATATAATGCAAATTTAATTTTCATAAGTTTCTTCCTTCATCACTCCTCTGTTCCTTGTTCCTCTGTTCGTCTGTTCAAAACCCTTCCGCCGCATCATCGCCGCGATTATCAGCAACGGCTTCGAAGCTGCCATCCGGTAAAACTTTAATGGCCTCCACTCTTCCAATACCGCCACGTTCAGTAATCTTATAACCCATCTTTTCCAGGGCGGCACGGGCAGTAGCCGGAAAGGCCTT
>DASVSM010000189.1:0-3100 GCA_036388115.1 Flavisolibacter sp. | reverse complement strand
ACAGCCACCCGTTCGGTACCGATCTTTTTAAACGGTATTGGTAAAATGTCTCTTACCGATGCGATCCGGATTGTGAAAAACGGCGGCACGTCGGCTACCGATTACCTGCGCAGCTCCGTTGGCTCAGAACTGCGTCAATCTATCAATCCGGTCATGAAGTCGGCGTTGGATGAATACAAGCTTACGGAGCAATGGGATAAGATCATTAAACCCGCAAGAGCGCTGGTAGGTGATAGGCTGAACCTTGATATTGCCAACCTGATGGCGGGCCTGGTAAGCGAAAAAATGTTTCAGAAGCTTGCCGAAACCGAAGTACAGGTACGCACCAATGCAACAGCCCGTACAACTCCTTTATTGCAAAGGGTATTTTCCGGCACCGGCAATTAATTCACTTCTCATTTTAGGTACAGGAATCACCCATCATTGTATGGGTGATTTTTTTATTTATTCCAGAGGAGAATCTTGATTTCAACAGATTGCAAAAACGCCAAGTATATTTGTTCTCACCCAAGAAAAAGCTTATGAATCAGTATGCCATTTTTGATGCCTGCCGCACCGGGGATGTTTCCGCCATTGAAACGCTTTGTAAAACCGATCCCGATGCTGTTAATGCTGTGGACATGAAAGGGTTTACGCCATTAATATTGGCGGCGTACAATGATCAAAAAGAGGTGGTTGATTTTCTCTTGTCCCATGGAGCAGATATAAACGCACAGGATGCCGCTGGCAATACGGCTTTAATGGGTGTTTGTTTTAAGGGATATAAAGACATTGCCAAAAAACTGCTTGATGCAGGCGCAGATGTCAACATCCGTAATGCCAACGGTGCCCCGGCACTAACATTTGCCGCTACGTTCGGCCAACTGCAGATTGCAGAGTGGCTGCTCCGGAAAGGCGCTCAGTCCAACTTTCCCGATGCCCGTGGAAAGACCTCGCTGGACCATGCGGTTATTCAGGAAAACGAAGCAATGGTCGAACTTATTGAACGCTACGCATCTTCCCATTGATCTGTCATTTTCTATAAAACTTCTGATTTTGCTGGTGCTGTCTGCCAAAGAATATGGTAAGAAGTCTGTAGCGTTTTGTTAAACACAATTGGTTTATTGTGTAACAAATTCTCTTTTATAGAGTTTTAACACGCTTGACCCCACCACTGGCATGTATGGCACACTTTTGTCTTTATAGTAAACATCACAATGAAAGTTAAACGATCACCCTATAAATTTTGACTTATGAAAAGAATATTATTGGCACTTAGTACCGTTGCCGTAATGGCCTCGTGCAGCAATGATAATCCAAGAACTGCTGCTGAAACACAAACAATTATTCCGCCTGCAGATACTGCTGGTTTAGCGCAGTTCCAGGCGTGGAAAGCACAAAACGAATTGGCCGTTGCTAACCAATTGGCCCAGCAAAACCAGTTAGCTGCTGAGCAGCCCGTAAGAGAAGTGGTTCGGGAAAGAGTTGTTTATGTGGACAGACCGACCACAACAAGAAGAAGTTCATCGGGTTCAACTGCCCGCCGTTCAAGTTCTGCCGGCAGCAGTGGTAGTTCTTCTTCAACTTCTACAGGAACCACTACTACTACCCAACAGAAAAAAGGCTGGAGTAAGACTGCTAAAGGTGCTGCTATTGGTGGTGCCGGTGGCGCCGTTTTAGGTGCTGTAATCAACAAACGTAACCGTGCTGCCGGTGCAGTTATCGGTGGTGTATTAGGCGGTGCTGCCGGTGCAGTTATCGGTCGCGGGCAGGATAAAAAAGACGGACGTTATTAACATTAACTTCCCCATATAGTTTGAAAGCGAAGCAACATGCTTCGCTTTTTTATTGCATTGTAAAACCGGCTAAGGAAAATTGCCGGCTTCAATCTGTCGTTACTTTTGATGCATGCAAACAGGTTCAATCAAACTTTTGCGAAAAGTAGGGCTCATGGAAGGCATTTCTCTTCTGGTGCTTTTATTTATTGCCATGCCGTTAAAATACATTTGGGACCAGCCGGGTGCGGTAAAAATTGTAGGATGGATACACGGCGCTTTATTTGTGCTGTTTATGCTGCTTGTTTTGCGTGTTTACGACCAAAGGTCCTGGCCCTTTAAAAAAGTGATCATCGCGTTTATTGCTGCCTTTCTTCCCTTTGGCACCTTTGTATTTGACAAACAGTTGAAAGAAGAAGAAAACACCTTGCGTTAATCCTTATTACCGGGCTGCGGTTTATTTACCGATACGTTTTCCTAGAAGCAATTTAAAGACCCGTTGGTTGGAGTTGTCAGTCAAGCCAAATAAATAGCCGGCATTAAACTCCCATTTGGGATGGAAATAAAGATCGATCATGGGGCCGATCAGGTGTTCCTGTTCGTTCAATGGCAGAATGCGTTTAAAAGAACCCAGGGTGCTGTAATACTCAAAACCAATTCCGTAAGTATTTTTGATCGTATAAACCGACTTAAACTGCGGTGCAAATCCAGCCCCGGTTTCGTTGCCTGTAAATACAAAATCGATGTTTGGATTAAGCGAGAGGTAAAGGTTCCCAAATGTTTTGTCAATGATAGGACGCAGTTCTCCCTGCCAGTTAAAGCTGCTGTCTTTGTGCGGACGGAAGAAACCAGCTTCCAGGGAAAGGCTGGCGCCAAAAGGCCACTTCCATGTTTGCGGAACGGTTACTCTTGGCCTGATTTGATTACCGAGGTATTGAAAATCGCCTTGCGGAGAAAAGGCCGTGAACGTATAAAAACCCAACTCGAAGTTTTTACCCAGGCCATGCGTAATCTCTAATGTTTCATTCGTCCATCTGGCAGCCTTTGGATCAGCTAAAAGTTTGGTCCCGCGAAAGGTATAGTTGGAGTGCAATTCAAAGATGGTCCACTTGTGCTGAATGGTTGGCGATGCATAAACCTGTATCTCGTTATCGGCTTGAGCGGTGCTAATAAAGGGTAAAAAGAACAGGAAATGTGACAGTCCGTATTTGTTCATGGCTGCAAGTTAAGAAGTAGGCTACAAGCTTCATCCGGCATCTACGTACATAGAAATCAGATATCGATTGCCGGTTGAATTAGCAATTACTATAACAAATACTGAACATTAGTGTCAGATAAATTAACAG
>DASVSM010000188.1:0-2458 GCA_036388115.1 Flavisolibacter sp. | reverse complement strand
GCCATTTCCTGACGGTCTTTGTTCACACTGCTGCCTTCATGTTTTATCAATTGGCTGTAAGGCTGCAAACTTCCATCGGCATTTACCGGCAAAGCAGCCAGGCTTCCGCCCGAATAATTACCGGCCACCACCCATTTACCTGTTTTATTTATTGCCACGTAAGCAGGGTTATCGCCACCGCTCGATTGCTTGTTGATAAAGCTGAGTGTCCCTTTTGTTCTGTCAAACCGGAAGGCACTTACGCCGCCTGCATTTACCGTTCTTGTTTCGGTGCAAGCATACAAAAACTTTCCGTTGGGTGCTATGGCCAGGTAAGAAGGGTTTACCACACTGTCCGTATTACTAAGCCAGGTCAGCTTACCGGTGGCTGCATCGAACTGGTAGACATAAATGCCTTTGCTTCCGGTGCCCGTATATGTGCCAATAAAAAGGAAATGTTTTTGAGCAGATGCGGTCAACATAGAAAGAAATAAACAACAAAAGATAACAAATCGCATAAAGATTGGGTTTGAATTTTTACTTTATCATTCATCCTGGAATCACAGCACAACGGCTGCTGTAAAATAAGGATAATCAAACAGACTCTTTCCAAAAAAGAGAAGGCACCGGCAATAAGGGGCTTCATGGTGATGTACTGATTCGGGAAGCTGTATAAAGCTTTTGTCCTTACCCTTTGCTAAGATTATCGAACACCTATACGAGAGGTCATGCAAACATTCGCGTTGGTATATTTGTTTCTTATCTGATGCCACGAGTTGTGAAACTAATGAAGCGGAAGCAGCTTTCTGCTTACTTCAATTTCCGCAGTTCAACACCATGCAGGTCAGTTATTCTTTCCGTAAAAACCTGTTCTTCCGCTTTCGGTATACCAACAACCAGCCGGCAAAAAAGCTGCATTTCATTTTGTAAGATGACGCCGCTGTATCGTTTTACAAAGATCATTACATCATTCATCAGGGTATAATCAAACTGCAACTCATAATCAACAAGGATTGGTTTTTCAGCAATGGGTGTTAATTGCAAGGCAAGCGAAGTGGCTGTTTTATAAGCATTGATTAAACCCGGAACGCCAAGCAGCGTACCACCAAAATAACGTACCACAACCACCGCTACATTTATCAACCCCTTGCTGTCTATCTGTCCAAGGATAGGTTTGCCGGCCGAGCCGGAGGGTTCACCATCGTCGCTTGCACGAAAGCTGTTGCCATCGATACCAATCCGGTAGGCAAAACAGTGATGGACCGCTTTCGGGTGTTCTTCTTTTAATTCTTTCAATCGCTTTTTAAAATCATCTACGGTTTGAATGGGAAAAGCATAAGCAATGAAACGGCTGCCCCTGTCTTTGTACTCTGTTTGCGACGGTGTTGAAATGGTGTTATAATGCGTCATTGGTGGCGGCGAAGGTAGGGGCTGATGAGGAAGGGAGCATTATGGTTCTGTCTTTTCATAGGTCCTGACGACATCTGAAAAAACAGCTTCGGTAGTTACAAGTTTCGCATGACTTAGCTGAGGGGCGGGAAGGCCATCACCAATGATCAATTGCTCATTCGTAATAACCTTTGCTTCATCCCATAACCCTTCGTCAATAAATGACTGCAACAGCTGTGCTCCGCCTTCTACTAAAATACTTTGGATCCCGTGTTGATAGATACCATTCAGCAGTTGGTGAACCAGGCTGACGTCTTCGGTCACCTGGTAATAGTTAACCCCTTCCAACTTATTTGCCGGGACTTTTTCAAAAGGGAGAGTGTGTTTGTGTTTATTGAAAATGATAGTTGGGATAGAACCATCAAAAACATGCAGCCAGGCTGGCAAGCGAAGGTTCATGTCTGCAACAATGCGAATTGCATTTTTTCCGGGCCAAAGGCGTGTATTTAATTGGGGGTCGTCGTTCCGTGCGGTGTTTGTCCCCACCACTATTCCCATTTCTTCGCTTCGCCACTTGTGAACAAGGCGGTTAGTGAATTCATTACTTATTTTGCGTCTTGCCGTATCAGTACCTGCTATCCTTCCATCCAGCGTCTGCGCCCACTTCAACACAACATAAGGCCTGTGTTGCATGTGATAGGTGAAGAAACGCCTGTTCAGTTCCTTGCATTCCTTCTCCAATATTCCATGGTTTACTTCTATGTCGGCAGCTAGCAGCTTTTCAATGCCTTTTCCGTTCACCTGCAGAAACGGATCTCTGCAGCCAACAACAACTTTTGGAATTTTCTTTTCTATAACCAGGTCGGCACAAGGAGGTGTTTTTCCAAAATGTGCACAGGGCTCCAAGGAAACATACAACGTGGAAAGGCTGATAAGATGCCGGTCTTCTTCCTTTACCGATGCAAGGCAGTTGACTTCGGCATGCGCTTTACCATACTCCTGATGATAGCCTTCTCCAATGATCCGGCCTTCATAAACCAGCACAGAACCAACCATCGGGTTAGGCGCAACATTCCCGCTTGCAAGCCTT
>DASVSM010000187.1:0-8511 GCA_036388115.1 Flavisolibacter sp. | reverse complement strand
ACGGCTTACCTGGCTGAAGACCCAAAATACAGCCAGCTTTGGACCCTGGTTTTTGAGGAATATGAACGAACGCAGAAGTATCTGCAAAAGCTGTCGGGGAACACGGAACTGATGCAGAATTTCCCGGTTGACCAGCTTTCCATTCAAATGCGTGAACGCATTGTATTGCCCCTGACCACCGTTCAGCAATATGCGCTTAACCGGTTACGTCAGGCACAGCCAATGACTGAAAAGCAAAAAGAAACGCTGCAAAAACTGATCATCCGCACCTCGTTTGGTATTATCAACGCGGGAAGAAACTCGGTATAAGGCCACATCCCTAATGATCATTTATTTGAGTGGCTAGCAGCGCTAAGACCCCTTCCCGCTAGGCAGGGGAGAAGTCTGCAGAATCTGACACAGAGAAAGTTGCTAAATGGATATTGACGTATAGACAAGCATTATGAGCATTGCCAAACGAGCTTTGGGCTATGACAAGCAAAAAGGAAAACACTACCTTCATACTGATACGGCCATAGCATGAAAATTGCCAATACCAACTTACTGCGGGACATGAACTGTTAAGCTATGAATTCATTAGCGAAGGGCCGAAAGGACAAATCGTAAAACGTATTCAGTTTACACTTGTAAACAGAGAGGGTATCTATAACCTTGCTTTTGGGGACAAAGACCCTGGTACGGGCGATATAGATGACAAAGTTGTTACTAATAACGGAGACAGTGAAAGAGTATTGGCAACCGTTGTGAGTGCCGTATTTGCTTTTCTCGACCGATATCCCAGCGCTTGGGTATTTGCCTCCGGCAGCCCTGTGGCACGAACAAGACTTTATCAAATGGGCATTGCCAGATATTATGGCGAAATTAGTTCCGACCTTGAAGTTTACAGGCAGATAGAAGATGAATGGCGCCATTTTGAGAAGAACACCGATTATTTGGCGTTCCTTGTCAGACGTAAAACTTCGTAAATTTGAATTATGAAAACCATCAAAGAACTGAATGAAAGCAAAGTTCCCATTGTGAAGCTCGACAGATCATTGGACAAGTTGAATAATGTTGTGCTGTTCCCCGAAAAATTAAAAAAGGCGAAAGAAATCATTGGCAAAATCGGGCTGCCAAAGAAAAAACAAAACCCCTAGCACCGGTTTGAATTCTTTTGACGCAACTCTCAGCTATTTGCTATTAGCTGCTAACTGATGGCAGTTTGGATAAACAAAACACAGTAACATACACTTTACACATATTGCACCTGCCTTGCCAGTAAGCTGTGATCTTTTGTTTCCAGGAATGTATCGCCTTTGAGATACTCATCCACTTTCACGGCACATTCTCTACCT
The DNA here is from genome assembly GCA_036388115.1 of Flavisolibacter sp. Classification (GTDB taxonomy): domain Bacteria; phylum Bacteroidota; class Bacteroidia; order Chitinophagales; family Chitinophagaceae; genus Flavisolibacter. The sequence goes on along the minus strand of DASVSM010000187.1, from coordinate 7,177 downwards.
TCGCTGATTGCCCAAACCACCAGCGACTGGCCGCGGCGCATATCACCGGCGGCAAAGATTTTTGCAATGTTGGATTGGAAGCCGGTCTCCGATGCCCTGACATTGCCACGCTCATCTTTTTCAATATTCAATTCGTCCAGTAAACCTTGGTGCTGCGGATGTAAAAAACCCATTGCCAGCAAGGCCAGCTCACAGGGACTTTCTCTTTCCGAACCGGGGACTTCCGTAAATTGAACGGTTCTTCCTTCCGGAGTGGTTTTCCATTCCAGGTCAACAACTTTTAATGCCTTTAAGTTGCCCTGCTCATCACCAATAAACGCTTTTGTGGCAACAGCCCAATGACGGTGTGCGCCTTCCTCGTGCGAAGAAGTCATCTTTTCAATCATGGGATATGTCGGCCAGGGCATAGTATGGTTTCGGTCCTTCGGTGGCCGTGGCAGCAGTTCAAATTGCGTAATAGATTTTGCGCCATGACGATTTGAGGTACCAACGCAGTCACTTCCAGTGTCGCCACCACCAATCACCACCACATTCTTACCCGTGGCAAAGATGTTCTCTTCACCAAATGTTTCGTTGCTAACGCGTTTATTTTGCTGGGTTAAAAATTCCATTGCAAAATGAACACCTTTTAATTCTCTTCCGGGTATATCAAGGTTGCGTGGAATGGTAGAACCGCCGGCCAACACAATGACGTTGAACTCACGCAGAATATCATTGATCGACACATTCACACCAACATTCGCATTGCATTTAAACATAATGCCCTCTTCTTCCAGCAAGGCTATGCGTCTTTCCACCACCCATTTCTCTAACTTAAAATCGGGAATGCCGTATCGCAATAAGCCGCCAGGCTGTGCAGCCCTTTCAAAAACAGTTACTGCATGACCGGCATAATTTAGTTGTGCGGCTGCGGCTAATCCTGCCGGACCGGAACCCACGACAGCCACTTTTTTACCCGTGCGGTAAGCGGGAATATGCGGCTTGACAAAACCTTTATCAAACGCTATCTCGATGATGTGTTTTTCTATTTCTTCGATGGTAACAGCCGGCTGGTTGATGCCCAGCACGCAGGCACTTTCACAAGGTGCAGGACAAATACGCCCCGTAAATTCGGGGAAGTTATTGGTGGAAGAGAGAATCGAATAGGCTTCTTCCCAATCCTGCCGGTACACGGCATCATTAAATTCGGGAATGATGTTTCCGAGCGGGCAACCACTGTGGCAAAAAGGAACACCACAGTCCATACAGCGTGCTGCCTGCTGGTTTAGTTTTTCATCGCTAAACCGGTTAACAAATTCCTTGTAATCATGAATACGTTCCTGCACCGGACGCTTGTCCGGAAGTTCACGGTTGAACTCTAAAAAACCTGTTGTTTTGCCCATGTTGCAATTTTATGTTACCAACGTTTTTACTACTATTAAGCTTCTGTTGCAATTTTGATTTGTCTAATGGTATTTCCCCCAGAAGGCTAATACCATTAGAATCACTCTTGTACATTCTGATCGCTGTTCAGCAATGATAGAACACAGATGGCGCAGGTGGTTATGATGAAATAATTTTTATCATAACAATCATCACTATCATAAAAATCCATGTTCCATTTAAATAACTTTTGAATGGATGCCCTGTTTTTGCTCGGCCAAAACCCTTTTGTAATCTCTCGGAAATACTTTGACAAAGTTTTTTAACTGGTTATCAAAATCATTCAGAATGAATTTGGCAACGGTGCTTCCCGTATGCTGCAGGTGTTTTGCAATCATTTGCTTCAAGTCGTCCGTATCACTTTGTTCCACTTTATCAAGATCTACCATTTCATTATTACACATCGCTGCGAATGTTCCTTTCACATCATACACATAAGCAATACCGCCACTCATGCCTGCGGCAAAATTTCTTCCCGCATCGCCCAGCACCACTACACGTCCGCCGGTCATGTATTCACAGCCATGATCACCAACACCTTCTACCACGGCATTCGCACCCGAGTTGCGAACACAAAAACGTTCCCCTGCTTTTCCTCTTATATACGCTTCGCCGGAAGTAGCACCATAGAAAGCAACGTTCCCGATAATGATGTTTTCTTCCGGCACAAAACCAGCCTGTAAGGAGGGATAAATTATCAGCTTTGCACCCGACAATCCTTTACCGAAATAATCATTCGCATCGCCTTCCAGTTCCAGCGTTACGCCTTTGGTATTGAATGCTGCAAAGCTTTGTCCGGCTGTACCGGTAAATTTGAAGTGAATGGTATCATTCGGCAAACCTTCGGAACCGTATTTTTTTGAAATCTCATTGGATAGAATGGTTCCCACGGCCCGGTCGGTATTGATGATCCTGAACTGCGCTGTTACAGGAAGTAAATTTTCTAAAGCAGGTTTGGCTTCTTCCAATAATTTCCAGTCGAGCAATTTGTGCAGGTCATGGTCCTGTTCCTCTTGTTTATACAAACCGGTATAGCTTGATGCCGGCTCTTTGTATAAAACGGGAGAAAGGTCAAGCTTGCTGTATTTCCAATGCCTGATGTCTTCTTTCTTTGTCAGGCATTCTACCTGGCCTACCATTTCATTAATGGTCCTAAAGCCCAGTTCAGCCATAATCTCTCTTAACTCCTGCACTACCATCTTAAAATAATTCACTACATGGTCAGCATCTCCGGTAAAACGGGCCCTCAGTTCAGGATCTTGTGTGGCAATACCAACCGGACAAGTATTCTCATGGCATTTACGCATCATGATGCAGCCCTCCACCACCAATGCAGCTGTGGCAATGCCCCATTCTTCGGCGCCCAATAAGGTGGCGATTGCTATATCACGCCCTGTCCGTAGCTGTCCATCTGTCTGCACAACTACGCGGCTGCGCAGACCGTTCTTTACCAATGTCTGATGGGTTTCTGCCAGCCCTAATTCCCACGGTAAACCTGCATGGCGAATAGAGCTAACCGGTGAAGCACCTGTACCGCCGTCATGACCCGCTATCAACACCACATCGGCCTTTGCTTTTACTACGCCGGCAGCAATGGTTCCTACACCCGCTTTTGAAACAAGCTTCACGCTGATCCGGGCTTTGCGGTTTGCATTCTTTAAGTCGAATATCAATTGCGCAAGATCTTCAATGGAATAAATATCGTGGTGCGGCGGCGGCGAGATCAATCCAACACCGGGTGTGGAGTGCCGCACCTTGCCGATCCAGTCATCTACTTTATGGCCCGGCAACTGGCCGCCTTCACCAGGCTTTGCACCTTGTGCCATTTTAATTTGCAGTTCATCGGCCATAGCCAGGTAATAGCTTGTTACACCAAACCGTGCGCTGGCCACTTGTTTGATGGCAGAGCGCATCGAATCGCCATTCGCCAACGGCTGGTAACGCAATTCATCTTCGCCGCCTTCGCCGGTATTGCTTTTGGCACCGATGCGGTTCATAGCAATGGCAAGTGTAGCATGCGCTTCATGCGAGATGGAACCAAAACTCATGGCGCCTGTTGCAAAACGTTTGAGGATGGCTTCTGTTGATTCCACTTCGTCCAACGGGACAGAAGCCCTGTCTCTTTTAAATTCAAACAGGCTGCGCAATGTGCAGGCCTTTGCATCCTGCTCATTCACCAGCTTCGAATATTTTTTGAATGTGGGGTAGTCGTTCGTTTTTGTTGCGTGTTGCAGCAAATGAATTGTTTGCGGATTAAAGAGATGCGCTTCGCCTCTGCGCTTCCACTGATAAACGCCGCCTTCGGGAAGGTTTTCGAACGGCAGTGTTTTTTTGCTGAACGAAAGGCTGTGTTTTGCCAGGGCTTCTTTTGCTATCTCATCGAGACCCAGACCTTCGATACGGGAAATGGCACCGGTGAAATAATGATCAACTACCGTTTTATTAATACCAATGATCTCAAAAATTTGTGCACCCTGGTAAGATTGAAGGGTGGAGATGCCCATTTTTGAAAATACTTTCAGCAAACCATCGTTCACCGCCTTGATATAATTCTTCTGCAGCTTCTCATCATCATAAGCCGCATCTATTTTGCTTTTTCTTTTTAGGTCTTTGATCGTTGATAAAGCGAGATAAGGATTGATAGCCGTTGCCCCGAAACCAATCAGGCAGGCAAAATGATGTACTTCCCAAACGTCGCCGGCTTCTATCACCAAACCCACTTGTCCGCGATAGCCCTTGCGAATAAGATGATGGTGAATAGCTGCCGTTGCCAGCAAAGAGGGGATGGGCGCATGTTCGGAGTCAATGGCACGATCAGAAAGAATGAGTACTTCGAAACCATCTTCAACCGAGTCGGCAGCATAACGACAGATCCTGTCCAATCCTTTCTTAAGTGAACCGGGTTTGCCATCAGCCCTGAAATAACACTGCAGCGTTTTTGCCTGAAAGATGCCGGTGTCGATGCTTCTTATCTTTTCCAGCTCGTAGTTGGTGAGCACCGGATGTTTTAAGGCGACGCTATGACAGGCTAACGGTTCTTCGGTGAGAAGATTACCATTGTTGCCGACAAACGTTGCCAGCGACATCACCATCCTTTCGCGGATCGGATCGATCGGCGGATTGGTTACCTGTGCAAACAACTGTTTGAAATAGCTGCTCAGGTGTTGTGGCTGTTCACTTAAAACAGCCAATGGAATATCGGAGCCCATTGAACCAATAGGTTCTTTTCCATCGGTTGCCATTGGCAGAATGATGTTCTCCAGGTCTTCTTTTGAATAACCGAACGCTTTCTGGTATTTAAATACCTGGTCGTGTTCCAGATCGGTGAACATCACCCGCGGATCAGGTAATTCTTCCAGGCGAATTTTATATTTATTCAGCCAGTCTGGATAAGGCTTTTGCGAACAGATGGTTTGTTTTAATTCTTCATCGCTGATAATTCTGCCTTGCTCTAGGTCAACAACAAACATCTTACCCGGTTGCAACCTGCCCTGTTCTTTAATAAGCTTCGGGTCGACGGGAAGCACGCCGGTCTCAGATGCCATGATAACGCGGTCATCCGTTGTTACGCAATAGCGGGAGGGACGAAGGCCGTTCCTGTCAAGTGTCGCCCCGATGATTTTCCCATCAGTAAACGAGATAGAAGCAGGACCATCCCACGGTTCCATAAACGAAGCATGAAATTCATAAAAGGCCTTTTTCACAGGATCCATGTGTGTATTATCATCCCAGGCTTCCGGTATCAGCATCATCATCACATGCGGCAATGATCTTCCGCACAGCGTCAGCAGCTCAATCATGTTATCCAGACAGGCAGAGTCTGACTGCCCGCTTGTAATGATGGGCAGCAACATGTCCATTTCTTCTTTTGTAAAATAAGAAGAGGTGAAATTTTTCTCGCTGGTCTTCAGCCAGTTTAAGTTGCCCTGCAATGTATTGATCTCGCCATTATGCGCAATGTAACGGAAAGGCTGGGCCAACTTCCAGGAAGGAAAAGTATTGGTGGCGAAGCGGGAGTGTACCAGGCCGAAGGCAGAAACTAACCGCTTGTTGCTCAGGTCAGGGTAATAATTACGAAGCTGCAAACTTGTTAGCTGTCCTTTATAAACAACTGTTTTATAAGAAAGCGAGGCGATGTAAAAGCCGATGTTGTCTTTCCGGATGGTATCATTAACTGTATGCGCCGCATAATTCCGTAAAAGGAAAAGTTTGCGTTCAAATTCATCGGGATTATTAATATGGTCAGGACAAGCGACAAACACATGCTCCATTTCTGGTTCCACAGACAAGGCGCTGTTACCGATATCATCGCCATTAACGGGGACTTTCCGGTAGACAAGAATTTCAAGGCCAATTTTTTCAGCACAACGGTTCAGGATGCTTCGGCATTCTTCTTTTAGCCGGATGTCTTTCGGAAAGAACAGGACCCCCACACCATATCTTTTAAACGGCGGCAGATGAACACCCAGCTTAATGCATTCGTCAAAAAAGAACTCATGCGGCATTTGAAACATAATGCCGGCGCCATCACCAGTATTATTCTCGCAACCGCAAGCTCCCCGGTGCTCCATATTCTCCAGAATAGTGAGCGCATCGGAGATGGTTTGATGTGATTTATAGCTTTTGATGTTGGCAACGAAACCGATGCCGCAGGAGTCGTGTTCAAAAAGAGAAGAATAGAGTCCACCATTGCTTACCATAACGAGAAAATTTAAGGGTTAATGCCGATAAATGTTATAGCAAGCGTTGGTCATGAAAATAGGAAAAAATTAAATAGGATGAACAGGCACGGAAAATTCTTGACGACCGGCTCAACAGATTAATGAAGAAAAAAGAAAAACACAACACATTACAATTAATAATATATAAATTTTTTTTCAAAAACCATCATATTCTTGGATTAATGGGATATAAAAATGATCCTACATTTTGAAATGAGGCATATTTATGTGCATAACGTGGAAAATTTTATAAAATATTTTTGATTTTGTTGAATATGATTTTTATTTTCACTACCGGAATATTTTTCTCAACAATTTATTCGAATAAATAAAATCCACTATCTGACGCTGAACCGGGAAGTAAAATTCCAAACAACGTTTTTCTAAATAACAAAAGGTATTGCTTGCGACTTAAGCTTCTGGAACAAGCTTAGGCCATGCAATACCTTTCTCTTTAACATTAAAAATGCTACCACAATGTTACAAAAACTTATTGTATCCGGAATTGCTATGTCTTTAATTAACAGCGCTGTTGCGCAGGATTCGGTGAAAACTTCTTCACTCACCATCAGTGGGTCTTCCGACCTATATTACAAGTATGACTTTGGCAAATCAAAGGGCAATAACCTTACGTCTTTTACCAATGCGCACAACAGCTTTGAGCTGGGGATGGCGAGTGTAAAAGCAGACTACAAGACGGGCAAGGTGCAAATGGTAGCCGACCTTGGCTTTGGAAAAAGGGCACAGGAGTTTTCTTACAATGACGAGGGAATCCTGGCCAGCATTAAGCAATTGTACATTAGTTATTCCCCTGCAAGCAACCTGAAATTCACCGCCGGAAGCTGGGCAACTCACGTAGGTTATGAATTGGTGGACCCTCAGTTTAACCGCAATTACAGCATGTCGTACATGTTTACGAATGGCCCGTTCTTTCATACTGGACTAAAAGCTGATCTTACCTTTGGCACCAGTGGCTTCATGATTGGTATAGCCAACCCAACCGATTATAAATATGTTCCCGATGGACAAATGAA
>DASVSM010000186.1:0-2873 GCA_036388115.1 Flavisolibacter sp. | reverse complement strand
GCAGCCGTTGGATAAGATGGATTGTGTTTGATTAAGTTTGGATATACTTGTTCATAAGCCGCCAGTTGTTTCTCCAACCAGTCTTCTTTACTATGACCTTTCTTTTGATAAACGGAATTCGTTTCAATAATTGCCAACAGGTCAATGTCGCAGGTGTAGAGTAAAAACCTGACCATCGAACTGTGGTCATCAATCTCGCCATCGGTCATGGCAATCACACGAGGCTTTGCCTCTTTTTGTGCCATAGCAAAAACAGGGATCAGGCTAATTAAAATGATAAAGAATAACTTTTGAAACATCGTATTCGTGATTTTAATGATCATTGCAAGTAAAGTTATTTTATGGGCCAGAGGCCAGGATAACGATTGAGCGTTCGTTGCGTCGCACTCTTGTACGTTCAGAACAATATTGGGCGGCCCATCCCCGACCCTTCCCGGTGGAAAGGGCCACCATCGGCACAGGTATTGGCTTGTACAGTGCTTCCTTTCATTTTTCAATCTGTCTGCAATTCGTAAAGCCTTTTTGCCTTTTCTTCAATCTTCAAGCTGCCTGCTACCATCTTGTTTCTTGCCTTGTCATCCCGAGGCACGAGGGACCTTTGAACTGCATGATGACCGACTATTATAAGAGTCATGACTGATCGCTTATTTTTCTCACAGTAGAAAGCAAAGATGCTTCCTGCGTCAGCATGACAAGCAAGAGATACTATAGTAGTAAAGTGGCTGAAATCTGATGGCTGATGACTGGTTGCTCAGTGCTCTTTGTTCACACCTTCCTGCAACATTTGCCTTACTTCATCACCGGCCAACCATCGTTATCCCACACCAACTCTTCTATCCGCAACTTCGACCTGCCCCTGTCCTTTGCATCGTACCCGTGAAATATAAGCAAGTCTTTTCCATCAACTGCATATACTGCATTGTGTCCTACCCCGTGCCAATCGGCGTTGCCTTCCATCAAAAGCGAACCACCGCCGCTGGCCATCTCTACGCTGTTTTTATCAACATAAGGACCTTGTAATTTTTTACTTCGTCCGACGACCATTTTATAAGTGCTTTGCGCTCCTTTGCAACAATAATCGATAGAAACGAAAAGATAATAATAGTCCCCTTTTTTAAAAATGAACGGCGCTTCAATGGCACCATTACCCGCCGATAAACCAGCCGTACTATCACTACGCGGCCGCCGTGCAATGCTGTGCCACTCCTGCGGCTCTGCAACCTTCATTGAGCTATCCAGCTTCACCAGCTTTATGCCGCTCCAGAACGAACCAAAGCTTAACCACGGCTCTCCCTTTTCACCTGTTACCATGTTTGGATCAATGGCATTCCACAGATCACGACCTGGAACAGATTGCACAACTTTTCCCAGGTCGGTCCATGCATAATCGGGCGATGAAGGATGCAAGGTTTTATTCACTGCCACACCGATGCAGGAGGTGTTCTTGCCAAACTGCGAAACAGAATAAAACAGGTAATACATGCCATTGTAAAACCGAATATCCGGCGCCCATATATGCCCCTTAAAACCTGCAACCGCATTAACTGCCCATTTTGGTGGCGCAGCAAAAACAGGTGCTTCTTTTTTCCAGCTCTGCAAATCATTTGACGACCAAACGGAGATGCCATTACCCGTGCAAAAAACATAATAAAGGCTGTCCTGTTTAATGATGACGGGATCATGTGCAGAAACCTGGGACAATTTTAAAACAGTGCCAACGGCAACAGGTTGAGCATTCCCGCACAGTGCCAACAGTAAAAAAAATAAAACGGAATAAAGTCTCATATCAATTCTTTAAGAAAGCTTCAAATCGGTAATCACCGGAGCCACATTTTAGTATCGTGTAGGTATCTTCTGCACTTATCATCTTCACCCCTTTCACTTGCGTAAGCTGCTTTCCGTTTTCCGTAATTGCTGACCCTTTTTTTGCCGGTATAAAAACAGTGGCTGTTGTATTTGCCGGTACCACTACATGCATGGTTAACTTATCACCATCCCGCTTCCATTCACTCACAATCTTTCCATGAATGGAAATGTAACTTCCTTTCACTTCTGTCAGGTCCTCTACTATTGCCGGACGAATAACGAACTGTTTCCAACCCCGCTTTGTTGCCTCCATTTGTATGCCTGCCAGGTCGTGATAAAACCATTGAATGATATGCCCCAGCATGAATTGATTTTGCGAATTGTCCCGCCACGCATCCCATGTTTCGGCTAAGGCTGTTGCACCCATTTTCAGTTGATAGCCATAACCCGGTTGAAGGTCCTGGTTGTTCATCCGGTAAGCCACATCGGAGCGGCCGCCGGCCGCCAGCGCTTCAAACAGATAACGCATGCCTACTTCACCGGTTGTGTTCTCATATTTGCGCCTCTCAATATCAGCAACAAGATTATTCACTACCACTTCCCTGGCCGATGGTTCTGCTAAACCCATCGCAAGGGCCATTGCGCTGGCGCATTGCGAACCGCTTCCGTATTGTTTGGTCGTGTCATTGAAAAAGGTTCTATTGAAAACTGCTTTAATACTTTTTGAAAGCGCTTCATATTTTATGGCTTCGTCATTTTTATGGAGAAGCCTTGCAGCTTTTGCCACCGCTTCTGCATTGGCATAATAAAACGCCGTTGAGATCAATTCTTTTGGCGTGTGCGGACTGGTTCTTCTTCCCGACCAATCACCTTTTCCAGTGGCTGCAATGCCATCCTTCGCTTTGGTGGTTAGGTAGTCAACATAACCTTTCATCATTGGAAAATTCCTGCGTAATACTTCCACATCACCTATCCACTCATATTCCTGCCACGGTATCATCACACCTGCTGTTCCCCATTCGATGGCCTCCCGCCAGTCGGGACCAAACGTAGTTAACTCCGGTGCA
>DASVSM010000185.1:0-2486 GCA_036388115.1 Flavisolibacter sp. | reverse complement strand
CCGCTAAAAAGCCGATAGACAGAATGCTTGATATCAGCAGGGCAGCTGGTTTAATAGGCTAACGAGTTGAAAGCGGAATATTTTCAATCAATAGTTGTACTCAACTTCTAACAGGTTCTCATTAGCCACTCTTCGCTTTTTCGTTTTGCTACCCTTCCATAGCAGAGCGAAAACGACAACAGCGGTAACACCGAAAATCTCTAAAGCTGTCTCAGTAGAATTTCTTCTTCTCGGCGGAACATACATTACGCCGTTTGCATTTGTTACGGCAGCTTCAGGCAAGTACCTGCTTTGAGAAGGAAGTGCCAGTAATGAGAACCGGCTGCTCAATGTTGCTAAGGCTTCACGTAACTCTTCGCCGCGCATCGGCTTTCCGTGGCCCGTTGCTGCTGTCTTCGGATTTAATCTTGCGAGTTCATCCACAGAATTTTCGGCAGCCTCCCAGTCGTAGGTAAAATACTTTGGAGGACCAGAAAGAACTTTCTTTTGCCACATCACTGCCAGGGCAGATTCCTGTTTGGTTGTAACAAAAGCATCGCCGGCAATCAACACGCCGTCGCTTTCGCGGTAGAGACTAATATGACCTGGCGCATGGCCGGGAGTATGAATGTAATTCCACTCAGCCATAAACGGGATTTCTCCGCCGGCCGGCAAAACCTTTACATGCCTCCAGATGTTTATAGGGCTCTTTGGGTATATAAAGGCCATTGTTGCCATTAAACCACCTCCAACCGTAGGATCGGGCGGTGGATAATCTGACTGGCCTGTTAGGTACGGAATTTCCATGTGATGGGCATACACCGGAACGTCCCACTCTTCAGCAAGTTTCTCCACAGAGCCCACATGATCAAAATGGCCATGGGTTAAAATAATTGCAGCAGGTTGGCTATCGGGCCCAAAAAGATAGTTCGCCATCTCCTTAATTTTAGGAGACGACCATTTCAGACCGGCGTCGATCAGGACCCACGTATCATCTGCAAGGCTTTGAACCATGTAGAAATTCACGAACACATCTTTTCTTCCCCAAACCCCCGGCGCTACTGTAAACACATTGCCGGGTACTGAAATACTTTTTTTCATAAACCTGATTGAGATAAATGTTATAACCTGTGGTGATGGATTATTATAGGTCAATAAAAGCATGCCATCACCCCATAAAAAAAGGGGCTTGTGATAAGCCCCTGGTAAAATCCCAACGAATTTTAACTTAAGCGTGGCTATGCGAGTTAGCAGAATGTTTGTACTGTCCCTCGGGCTGGGTTTTCGTCATTAACACGGCGGTTAATTCGAGCAATCCTAATAGCAGGTGAGGTAAGTAAACATTGTCTGCAAATCCAAATATCCAGGGAGAAGCTGCCAGCAAAATGCCCGACATGGTATCTATCGCCAGGTGGGTTTTCATTGAAATTGCTTTCACCACACCCATTTCATAATCAGTGACCAGGCTATACACAATAGCGCTTGCGCCAAGAACAACGGGTATCCACATTTGTGGTCCGCCATCGGCAAAATTGAATAACCACGGAGAAACGATTAAAATTATTCCTACCAGGTAGTCTAAAACTCCATGGATTTTTGTGCTTATAATTTTCATAGTAACGGTTTTTAAGAACAGGCATAAATCGTATGCCAGCGGGCAGTTTGTGGAAGGATCCCAAGCACGTGTTCTTAAAGTGAGTGGGAGCATTCGCGGGGCGAGGCACGTTACAGTTGCAGCGTCCTCACGTTGGCGGCATATTTTTTTCTTCGTTACCGAAAAGAAAACGATATGATTAGCAATGCACAATTGCCTGGTGGTGATGATGGCCAACCCGGTGAAGATCAAAACGAAACGAAGGAGGTTATAGAGGCACCCGAAGAAGTGCAGGAGTCTAATGATGAAAAGATAGACCAGGACTTTCCGGGTTACCCGCATTCTCCGGCAAAGGAAGATATACTGCACCCCAACAGCGGGTTTGAAAAGGCTGATGTGGATGTAGAAGAACTTTCCCGATCATGATGATTCTCGTGTGGAGAAGCAACCCGGCGGGAGGTTCATTGGCCAAATTGCCTGAGGTATTCTTTGTTTACTTTAATTCCCTGTTGAAAGTATTTGTAAGCTTCAACAACAAACTGCCCGAATTCAAGGTCGTTCATTTGAACAGTCATTTCGTATGGCGGACGATATTCTACCATAAAGCTATCGAGGGCAGGAGAGGTTAGCCCGGTAAGTTTTCTTACCAGCCCTTTGTTGAAGCGATGACTGACATAGTTATCTTTTTCCTGCTGCAGCAACCTGCGTTGAAAAGATAAGGCACGCCTGTTCTTTTTAAAACTAAACATGTTGATGAATTCATCAAGGTCGAGCCCCGAAGTCATTCCGTTGCTTGATGAACTTATACCCGGTTTTTGATAGTTGAAGATCTTCTCATAATCGAGACGGTTCTGTATGGAGTCTTGCCGGTAGTTTCTTTGCTTTAAAAATACCGTGGGCAGTTGCTGAACTT
>DASVSM010000184.1:0-2130 GCA_036388115.1 Flavisolibacter sp. | reverse complement strand
AACATGGAATCAGGAACATCCAGAAGGTGACATCGGTTTTAAACGCATAATTCTGCAACCATTGCATCAACAGATAATAAGTGATGGGTGTAGCAATAGCGAATGCAATCAAGATGGGTTTGATAAAATCCCTTGTCAGCAACACAACAATGGACGATATGCTGGCACCTGAAATTTTACGGATGCCGATTTCTTTTGTGCGTTGCGTGACGACAAAAGAAGCCAGTCCAAATAAGCCAAGGCAAGCGACAATAATGGCAAGAAAGGCAAACAAACCGAAGGTTTGTCCAAACTGCTCATCGGCTTTATACTGCGCAGCAAAATGATCGTTCAGGAAAAAGTATTCAAACGGGTTGCCGGGAAAAAACGTCGCCCATTTTTTTTCTGCTGTTTTAATAACATCACTGACAGAGCCCGTAGCGGCATTTATTTTTAATGAGTAGTAATTATCAGCATTCGGGGAGAGCCGGAAGATGTAAGCATCGAAATCCTGCTTCAGGGATTCCTGGTGATGGTTACTCACAATACCAACAATGGTAAATTCTTCGCCCCAGAAATCAATCTTCTTATTCAATGCTTCTTCGGGCCTGTTTACACCCAACAACTTAATTGCAGCTTCATTAAAAACAACCGCAGATGAATCTGATGCAAACTTTTCATCAAAAGCCCTTCCTTTTAAAACTTTCAAACCGTAAGCATCGATAAAATGTTGATCCACTCCAAACACACGGTATTGTTGCGATTTATTCGGATCGCTTCCAACAAGCCTTATTCCACCGGCATTCCATCCAACTTTGTTGCCGGGAACATCGGATGAAGCCGTGACCTTTTTTATAACAGGATGAAGAAGCAATTCATTCTTAAATGCCGAAAGTTTCTTTTCATACGTACTGTCCGTAACATTCGGACCGCGAAGTACCAGGGTTTGATCGATCTCAACACCTAACTCCTGGCTCTTCATGTAATTCAACTGGCGATAGATACTATAGGTTCCCACCATCAGGGCTACTGAAGCAGCAAACTGGGTAATCACCAGTGCCTGTCGCAACCATGCTCCATGTGCCGTTTTTGATAACTTGCCTTTCAGCACTTCAATTGGGCGGAAGGAAGACAGCACAAAGGCAGGATACAAGCCGGAAAGAAAAGTTCCACCAATAAAAATGATAGCAAGTGCAAGCCAGAAGTTTACATCTGCCAACAGGGAAAAAGTGATCTGCTTACCCGTTAACGAATTAAAAAGCGGCAGTGAGGCAATGATGATAATAAAAGCCAGTACTACTGCAAGGAAATTAATGACAAGCGACTCAAAAAGAAACTGGCGGATTAGCTGTATGCGGTACGAACCCATTACTTTGCGAACGCCAACTTCCCGTGCTCTTTCCAATGATCGTGCTGTAGAGAGATTGACATAATTTATCCACGCAATAACAATGATAAAGATGGAAATGATGAGCAGGAAATTCACGGCTTTTCCATCACCGTTTGCCTCTGCCTCCGACATATAGGCCGAATAAAGATGAATGTCCTTCAACGGCTGCAGTTTGTATTCAACTGCCTCATTTCTTTCCCTGTATTCCTTTCCCACTCTTTTTTCAACTACCTGTGCAATCTTGGCTTCCACTTTTTTTGGATCAGCCCCTTCTTTCAATAAAACATACGTCAAAAAGCCGTCCCAGTTAAAGGTTGTTTCTGCTTCAGGACTGGTGAGTGCCACATAGGTTGGATAGGAAAGCAGGACACTGAATTTTAAATGCGTGTTGAGGGGCATATCGGCAACAACAGCAGTAATTTTAAAGTCTGCTTCATTATTGAGCCGGATGACTTTTCCTAACGGATCCTGGTCGCCAAAATATTTTTTAGCAACAGTAGAAGTGATAACCGCTGTATTTGGTTCTTTTAACGCACCTTCTTTCTTTCCAAGAACAACGTTATAAGAGAACATGGGAAGAAAGCCATCATTGGCGAAATACATATTCTCTTCACGGAACTTGTTCTGCTGATAACTCACCACACCATCTGCTGATTTGAGCCTGGCAAAGGCTTCCACTTCGGGTATGCTTTCTTTCACAACCGTACCGACACCCGCAGCTCCGCCTGCCCATTGCGTACTCAGCTTTCCTTCGTTATAGC
>DASVSM010000183.1:0-3215 GCA_036388115.1 Flavisolibacter sp. | reverse complement strand
TTACCAGTTCCACTTCATCATCGCCAAGCAAGTCTTCCAGGGTACGGAATGTTTTCACATCCTGATATTTCTCCTGTGCGAGGTTTTTACTTCGCTCCCACACAGCGTAAAAATTAAAACCGGAATTTACCTGCAGGAATGGTGTATGAAATAACCTGCCTGACATGCCATAGGAAAGAACGGCCGTTTGGATCTGTTGCATCAGCAATATTAGGGAAACTATTTATTGCTGATTGGTGGTTTGAACAGAAAGGAACACTTTAAAATTTAGTTCTGTCCAGCCATATCCCGATTATTTTCGTCAGACAACATCTGCGTATAATGCAGGCACATGGCTGGAAGAACATCTTTTCTTAGAGCTTTACCACGCTTACTTCTTCCACTAAACGGGAAGTTGCATTGACGTCAAACTCTTGTTGTTGAACGCCACCATCAGCCGCAAGGACAAACGTGATAGAAGCATTACCCAGCTCAGATTTATCAATGGCGTATTTTTTCCTGAAATTCTTTTGCTTGAATTTTGCAGAATAGAACTGGTAGCCCTTTTCGTCTTTTATTTCAAGTTGAAATGTTGACTCTGCATCATTTTTAAACTCTACTTCAAAAACAAGTTTATCATCTACCATACCGAGATATTTGATTTCTGCAGAAGGAGACTTTGAAAAGGGTTGTGCCTGAAGAATACCGAAGCTGTTCACGATAAACAGCGATACAAAGGCCAGTTTAACAAAGGCAGTACGTACGTTCAAAATTGGAGTTTTCATTTGCTTTTTCATTTTGTTTGTTTTTTAAAAGTTTAACACTGGTCACAAACAATCGTAAGGGCAAGCAGCGATAGCGGATTTTAAATTTAAAATAGTAGCATTCACTAATTCGAGAACGAAAGTAGTGCCGGCAAGAGTGGGTTACAACAACAAGTTTCTCATCGAATCACTATAACAAAAAGAGCGAATGATTTTTAAAACGCAGTGCTGGCAAGGGTTTCAGCCTGCCGCCAGGATGATACCCAAGGTCAAATATGAAACTATTGTTAACCAAACACGGGTAGTTCTACAAGGCTTATCGTCGTAGATGTCACATTGCTGTATGTAGTATAGAAGAAATGATTGCCCATTTTGAAATGTTATTTAGCAGGCCATTCAAACGCCTTTGCTCTTGGCTCCCACCAGGGAATGTCACCTTGCATGATTGTGGGAGCAGAACCGAAAATATTTTCTGGAGTGTATGCTTTAGCTTCCTTATCGCTTAATTGCATTGACCAGGGTACCCGGTTTTTGGTAGATGCTCCTTCCCCTCTGTTTTTATACTCAGCGTAAAATGCGGTGCTTTCGTTTTTCGGATTGTTCCAGTTGTTCCACCCTTCCGGTGCAATTACCGCGGGTAATTCACAACGAACAAAGGCCGTCTTTGCGTAAGCCCGCCATGGGCGGCCCAGGTGTAATTTGTTGACAGAGGAATCAGCGATAACCTTACAATCGAGGAAAACAAAGCCGAACTTTTTGCCTTCGGTTGTATTTGCCGCAGTGATGTAGGAATTGGCCTTTGCTTTAATTGTACACGATTGAAAGACCGCCGTAGATGGACCAAAAATAAAATCGGTCGTTCCTTCAATATAACAATCAACAAAATATTGACGTGCTGTTTCACCGGCAGCAAAAATGGTGTCCTGGTTGCCGAGGAACCTGCAGTTTTTAAAGACAGCTTTATCGGCATCTACATACAGCGCTACGGCTTGCCCAACGGGACCGGCAGCATTAGAGAAAGTAATGTTTTCTGCAACAAAACGGTTACCTGAAATTTTAGCCGTGTATGAAGTAAATGTGGTTGTTTTGCCGCGTCCGGAATAATCGTTAAAAACAATGATGGTTTTTTCAACACTTTCGCCAACAAAGTTGACGTCGGTATTGTTTGCCGGCAGTTCTATTTTTTCGTTGTACACACCATTTTTTATGTACAAGGTGATTGGCGCTAAGGGATAAACACGCATAGCATCAATGGCATCCTGAATAAATTTATAGTCTCCTGTTCCGTCCTTGGCAACTGTAAAAATGTACTTGTATTGCTGTGGATTTGAGGTTTGTGAAAATGCCGTGCAAACACAAAAAACAAAAGCAAAAAATACGATTCCCTTTTTCATTAGCTGAAGGTGTTATTCTTTGGAAAAAACGTGTTGCAAAAAATTGTCGATCTGATCAACCATCGGCGTAAACCACGGCTCGAACATGGGAAAATGATGCGGCGCATCTTCGAAAGTTTTCACCTCTGCATAAATATTGTTTTGTTTCAACACTTTCAGATAGTCATCCCTTCCGGCATGCATACGGGCAACACTGCTGTTGATGAATAGAGTAGGCGGCGTTTGCGCACCCACATGCGTCAGCGGGGATGCATTTTTCCATAATTCAGGATTCTCCTTTTTAGGATAACCAAACCAGTAAGTGGCCGCAGATGTTTTTTTGCTGTCGTCGCCTTCACCTGATTCGGGATGAACAAAAGACAATGTTCCGTCGAGGTCAATGATGGCCTGCACGTTTGAGGAGATCTTTATATTACAACCATCTCCTTCAAAGCTTTTATTTCCGTTTGTTGTTCCAAGCAAAGCAGCTAATTGACCGCCTGCGGAGAAACCCATGACCACAACTTTTGATGTATCGACACCATACTTCTTTGCATGTTTATGAAGCCACCGGAGAGCTGCCTTCAGGTCATGTACTGCAGCAGGATACAAGGCTTCTGTTGATAAACGGTATTCTGGGGTGAAGCAGGCATAACCTATGCCGGCCAGCCGCTGTGCCAGGGCATGGTGTTGTGTTCTGTTACCGGACCGCCATCCGCCGCCATGAATAATCAGAATGGCTATGCCGTTTGCCTTGCTTTTATCGGCCGGATAAAACGCGTTCAGCAACAATTTTCTGCCCCCTCGTTTGCAATAAGTAATGGCTCTTTTTTCCTTAACGGCTTTTGATGGTACTTCGCTGACCAGCCTCGCATAGGGAAATTGTTTTTTAATGCTGTTGTAAGCACTGAAGTTGGTATAAGAAGTATCGGGTTTATTGGTGATGCCTGCCACTGACTGCGAATGAATGATCCCTTGGCTGATCAACACATTTACAAATAGGAGAAAGACATAAATTTTACACTTATTCATTTATTGAAACAAAATGAAAGTAATCTTCATATTATTTTGAAGCAGGCCTGATAATTTTGGTTGTTAG
>DASVSM010000182.1:0-9197 GCA_036388115.1 Flavisolibacter sp. | reverse complement strand
ACTTTTGCTTGTTCTTAAATTCTTTTCCAAAACCTATTCCTGCATAAAAATTTACTGTTCCACTAGCGTTTACCGGCCTTGTTGTTTGCACACCATTGCTTTCAATCGTCCTGCTCAATACCACATCGTTGTCGGTAAAGTTTCCACTGGCATACACGTTAAAGCTGGTGCCGCTGTTTTGCAGGAAGATGAAATTATTCAGGTAGAATGATGTGCGTTTTGCCGGCTTCAGGTTAGGATTGCCAAAGCGGATAAAAAATGGATTGGTGCTATCAGGAACAGGATTCAGGTAAGAGATGCTTGGAGCCGTTACCGTTTGACTGATTTGTGCCGACAGTTGTTTCCAGTTAAAAGAAAAAGAAGGCAGTACGTTGAACAAGGTCGTGTTCAGCGGCGATGCTACATTCTTAAAATTGTTGTGGATGCTTTGCCATAAACCGTTGACACCTGCAGAGAACGTGACCTGTTTGATTTTATACGAGAGCCCGAGGTATGAATTTACGCGGTGCTGTGCTCTTTCAAAGCCTCTTACCTGCGATAGGTCCAGCACTTCATACTTTTCGCTGGTGCCGTTCTTGGCATAGATGGCAATGTCCTGCTGGTCATTCAAATATTGATATTGGTTGTTGAACCGGAGCGTTAACTGTTTGGATAGCGGCTCGCTGAAATTAAAATTTGTGTTTACCGATAGAGTCGGCACATCCTGCCGGCGCAATTGTTCAAAATCACGGCTGATGGAAAACGGATAGAAATAATCATTCTCTGCTTCAGTAATATAACGCTGCAGGTTTTTTGTCAGGTTTAGGTTATGGTAGATGTTTAATGTCCTGCCTTTCTTGGCCCGGAAGCGGCGGGTAAGGCTAAGGTTATGATTATAGTTGTTATTGAAAATTTTATTCAGTTGTGTTCCAACGCCGGTGCTTAAGCGGCCGGTTTTGCTGTTGATCACATCTACATTGGCATTAATGTCATCGGCATTGGTTGAGTAAGAATAGTTGGCTCGTGCGGTAATATCTGTCAGCGTATCAGGCTTCAGGTTCATGCCTGCACCTGCATTATGGGTAAATGCATTGCGGTCGTTCAATGTCACTGTTCTTGTGTTCACAATGGTGTCTTTAATGGACTGCTGCACATTATTTATTTGCTCCACATCGCTGTGTGTATTGCCAAAGAAGTATTGCAGGAAGAAAGACTTATTCCTGTTAGGCGCATGATTCAGGTTGAAGCCTCCACCGGTTGTACGGGAGATACCCGCATCAATTCCCCCAAAGGAAATACCGTTAACGGCAAAGCCCTGTTGCCCGCCGCGGCTAGTCATCATAATAGAATTAGAACCGCTTCTGCTAAATCCCCCAATATCCTGTATCTCTTTAAACGAAAACCCGCTACGGTTTATGTTGTTGCTAAATCCGAGCACACTCAACTGCATGGTGTCGCGATAGATGTTGGCGATACCGCCAAGTTCATAGCGGTCTTTTGTACCCAAACCGCCATACAGTTTACCAAACCATCCCTTCTTAACCCCTTTCTTTAAGGTCAGGTTAATTACCTGTCCTACATTGCTTAAATCGCCATCGCTGTTACGGGCAATTTCATCTTTGTCGTCGGTTAGCTGTATTTTATCAATCACATTGGCAGGAAGATTTCGTGTGGCCATTTTGGGATCATCACCAAAAAACGATTTGCCGTCCACCATGATCCGGTTTACCCGCTTTCCATTGGCAGTAATGTTTCCTTCAGCATCTACCTGCACACCGGGAAGTTTACGCAACAGGTCTTCTACCAGAGAAGTCGGCAGTGTTTTAAAAGAAGAAGCATTGAACTCAATGGTATCTTTTCTAACCGTTACTGGCGGACGCTCGGCTGTGACAATGATCTCATCCAATGATTTGGAAGACGGATACATGGTAATGTTTCCCATCTCTACCGGTGCTTCGCTGGTTAATATAAATTCTTTCCGAAAGGCATTAAAGCCGGAGTAAGAGATAACAACACGGCATTCGACGTTGAATGGTATACCCGACACTTTAAATTCTCCGTCTGGATTGCTTAACCGGTAAGTAATTAATGCCGTATCGGCTGCTTTAAAGACGGTGACAGTTGCAAGGCCCAGCGGGTTCTTGCCGGAAGAGTCAACTAATTTTCCTTTGATGGTTCCCTGCGTAAAAGCATTTGCAGTTATGGCCAATAGAATAAAGAATACAGCCAGTTTTTTCATGTGCCAGGTTGGTTTTAAAAACCAAGGATACGACAGAGTTCGTAGAATGATTGCCTTGATTTCGATTAGCGGTCAATTATAGTGATAAGATAAGGACATTTGCAGGGATGGAGGTGTCATTATTCATACAGCAATGGGATGCATCGCTTTCAGCCGAGTTGAAGGAGCCGTTGAAAAAACAATTGGCTGCGTACGTTAATACGCTCCTGCTGAATGATTTTGGAAAGCTGGTTCGCGTTCTTTATCAGGTTGACGTCTCGGAGCAAAAATTGAAAATTGTATTGATAGAAAATAAGGATAAGGATGCCGGTGAACTAATTGCGGACCTGCTTATAAAAAGACAGGAGGAAAAGACAGCCTTGCGACAATCTTTTCCTCCCGCGAAAGATATTCACGAGGATGAACAGTGGTGATTAATTGGTTAGCTTATCAATCCGTCTTAAAAACAGCATGTCGCCCCTGCTTCTGCCTGAATTAAAGCTTGCCGGTTTTGTCTCACTGTCAAACACCTGCCACTGCAGCATATTATCACCTACCAGCATCAGCAGCCCTTTTAAGGTTACCACTTTAGAGGAATCTTTTAAGGTGAGATTAAAGGTGACCGGTGCTTTACTTACATCGGATACGTTTGGCAGTGCCAGCTTTCGTTGATTGCCACGTACAATGTAAACAGTATTGCTGTCAACTATGTCCAGCCCTGCGCCGCTTTTATTGCGCCACGAGCCTACAAGGTCCTGGAAACTGCGTTCTTCTTTTTTACTGATTTCTTCGGCTTCTTCTGGCTGAGCCCAACCAACCACTGAGACAAAGAGCGAAAGAACAATCATCATCTTTTTCATAACTCCCCATTTTCGTTTAAAATTCGTCTACACTTTTTGTAGTGCACACGCTATGCCATGATTTCCCGGCACCTTTTGCAGGCACTATTTTTTTAGGGATGGTAAAAAGGAATTTTATGAAAAGGGATGGCGCTACAATCAGCTTATGGCAAAACGATGTTCCGGATTATACAACAAAGCCGGCAAACACAACAGGTATAACTTATGACGTACTGATTGCTGGCGGAGGAATTACTGGTGTAACCACTGCATTATTGTTGCAGAAAGCAGGAAAGAAGGTAGCCATAGCCGAAGCACATAGTTTGTGCTTTGGTACAACAGGCGGCACAACATCTCATATCAATTCATTTCTGGACACCAGCTACGACCAGATTGAAAGTGATTTCGGCAAGGAAGGTGCACAACTTGTATCAAAAGCTACACGGCAGTCTAGGGAACTTTTCAGTAAGAATGTAACGGACTATCATATCGATTGTGGTTTTGCGGAAAAGGATGGCTATGTGTATGCGCAAACAGAGGAGCAGGTAGAGCAGTTAGACAAAATGTATGAAGCATCAAAAACTGCCGGTGCAGAAGTAGAGTATGTAGCACAAATTCCTATGCCGGTTGAATTTAAAAAAGCGATACTTTATCGTGGGCAGTCACAATTGCATCCAACCCGCTATGTGCAGGCACTGGCAAAAGCATTTGAGGAAGCCGGCGGTGTGGTTATGCAGAACTGCCCGGTGGATAAATTTGAAAAAGATGATGATGTTTTACACGTTGAAACAGGGAATGGACCCATTCGTGCAAAGAACCTTGTTTGGGCTACGCATATTCCTCCCGGTATTAACCTGCTGCATTTTCGAAATGCACCGTATCGCAGCTATGCCATATCAGTTACGTTGAACAATGATGCTTATCCCGATGCATTGGCGTATGATATGTATGATCCCTATCATTATTACCGCACGCAGGATATAGACGGTAAAAAATATTTGATCGTCGGTGGTGAGGATCATAAAACAGCACACGAAGAAAACACCAATGCCTGCTTCAATGACCTGATTGCTCATACGAGAAAATACTTTGACATAAAAGAGATCACCAACCATTGGTCATCGCAATATTTTGAGCCTGCGGATGGCCTGGCTTACATTGGTCATCTACCCGGCAACCCGGACAACGTTTATGTGGCTACCGGTTATGGCGGAAATGGAATTACATACAGCCATATTGCAGCTATCACTTTGAGTGATTTAATCACAAAAGGACAAAGCGAGTTTGCCGATCTCTTTAGTCCGGGCAGAATAAAACCTGTTGCAGGCTTTACTGCTTTTGTGCAGGAAAACGCCGACGTTGTGAAAGAATTTATCACAAAACGGGTAGCGGCAGAAAAGATTGATGGTCTGTCTGCGTTAGCACACGGCGAAGCAAAAGTGGTAAAGTATGAAGGTGATACGGTAGCTATTTATAAAGATGAAAACGGTGCCATTCACGCATTAAATCCTGTGTGCACCCATGCAAAATGTATTGTGGGCTGGAACCGTGCCGAGAAAACCTGGGATTGCCCTTGTCATGGTGCCCGGTACGACATTGACGGAAAGGTGTTGACCGGTCCTGCAAGACGTGGCCTGGAAAAAGTAGAATTAGAAAAAGGAGAGAGCTGAAACAAAGGCTGGTTGACTGAAACGAATGTTACAGTGTACGTCGTAGCTCCATGTGTATGCCTTTTCGTTCCTTAGACATGCCGTATTGAAGCGACAAATAAACTTTTTTCAAGGCTGCAATAATTATCCCGCCACCATAACCATAATGCCATTCATTTGACTGTTCCCCTTTCTTCCACACCCGGCCCTGATCGACGAATGCCAGAAGCCCCAGCTTTCCTTTGAACATCCGTTCAGGTGCATTGAATAAATATTGCAATTCATTATTGTTGTGAAACATCGTTTCTCCCCAAAAGCGTTCACGCCTGAAGCCCCGCAGATTATTACCTCCGAGAGAGTTCAACTGGTAAAATTCCGGTTCACCAAACAATGTGGCGGCGCCATTTTCAATAGAGAAAACAAAATGATTGCCCATTGGTACATACAGCCTTGTATAAACATTGTAGTTGGTCACAAAACGTGATTGTCCTATGTTTCGTGTATGCGAAATGCCGGTGGAAAGTAAAAGACCTTTTGTTGGTAAGATCAGGTCATTCAGGCGTTGCAACAACAGGTCTGTCCTGATGCCGGCGAAACTTCTTGTTTCAAAGTTTGTAAACTGGTTATTGTTTGTAATAGCTTTTGACAGAAAACGATCATCATCCCGCCTTAACTGTATCCGCTGATAAGATGGGGTAACGATAATACTGCTCTGTTTCCCAATTTTACGTTGAAAACCGGCACTTAGCAATGCTTCGCGGCTGCGGATGCGATAGAAGTTGCGGTCGTCTGTCAACTGAACTGTGTTATTCCCAAGGCCGTAAAAGTTCATCCATCGCTCCCAATCATAATTTGCATCCACAAACAGGTTCCATCTGCCGAAGATGCGATGATAAACTCCCTGGTAACCGAGACTGAAAGCTCTTTGGGTGATGGAATAGTTGGTGTACAAACGGTGCTTCGAGCCAGTTGAATCTGGCCTAAAGCCGGAACTGAACCTGTTATAATTCACACCTACAAAAAAGCGATCGGCGTCGCTGTAGAGTGCAATCGGCCGAAACCCTTCTTTTCCAGGATTGATAACATCATAAAATGGAATACCCGAACGGCTGATCGGAATATTACTATAAGGTTTATCAGTAGAAGAAATAACCAGCGTGGTATCAATTAGCGAGGAATCCGGAGTTTGCGCCATTACTGTGTAACCGGCGAACAACACCAGCATTTGCATAACTGCTTTCACAAAAACAAATACACAATTCCGCATAGCAAACGCTTATACCTCTACGATGTAAAATAGTATGCCAATTTTAAAAATAAGCTGGCTTATTATTCTGTTTTTCTCCTGGTATTCCTGTACCGTTTAGCACCGTACACGGCGCCTGCAATTAGCAAAACAGTTAGCCCCCCGTCTACTGGTGCATTGGTTGTACCATCGGCATCGTCTGCATTATTGGTTTCAATGCCTCCGGTGCCATTGTTATTTCTGATGTTGACGGGATGGCGAGGATCATTCGGTGAGAAGTCTTCCTGGCAGGAAAACAGGACAGTAACTAATAAAGCTAAAAGAATTGTCTTCATATCTGGTGTTTTAATTGGCGGCGCAAATGCTCAATACTGCTTTTGAAAGCTAAGAACAAAAATCGTATTGAAGCTTAGCAGGGAGGATAAAGGAAGGAATACAAACTAATGCAGAGGTACAAGAACCATTCCTGTTTTAAAACACAAGAGGGAGGAAGGATCATTGATTCTGACCAGCACCAAATGCGGTTCAGAATCAATTACTAATGGATCAATGGAAGTTAAATACAATATAATATAAACACAAATGCCCCACAAGCTTAACAGCTCATGAGGCATTGCTTACACACATATGAGAAAAATGCTGTAGGGGGAGTACTTGAACCTTTTTTTATGCACTTTGTAAGAACCGCTACCTGTATGCTGAAAACCTTGATTTCAGAGGAATCTGCTTTATTGCATTTAATAGTTTCTATAAAAATATATTAAGAAGAACGTTCCCCTTTCCGTTCCCCCGTAGTATCTTAGACTATGGCCGGTGAAGTAAATTTTTATTTAAAAGACCCAAACGCTGACATTACCCCTATTTATTTACTTTTCAAATACAACGGGGATAAGATTAAATATTACCCTGGCCAAAGCATTGATCCCCAGAACTGGAACAAAAAGAAACAACGGTAAAGAGCAACAGCCAGACAACGGAAGATGGCCAACATCTTCTGAATGATCTCCTTGACAACCTGGTAAAAGTGTGTAAATCCGCCTACAATACAGAGATAAAGAACGGGAGACCCCTGCCGGGCACCATAAAAAAATATCTTGATGCTTTTATCAATCAGAATGAAGCATCGGTAAAAAGCGATCAGCCCACTCTGTACGAATTAATTGACCGATTCATCAGTGGCGAAATCAAGAAAGCAGGGAAGCGTGGCGGCGGCAGGGATAAGAGTAAAGGAACTTTGAATAATTATCAAACGGCCAAACAACATCTGCAGGCTTTCGAACAAAGGAAACGGTACCGGATTGATTTTGATACGATCACCCTGGAGTTCTTTAATTCTTATGTAGATTTTTTGCAAAAGACATTCGTTCAAAAAACTAAAGATGCCTCTGGAAACGACATTGTCGGGCTTTCACACAATAGCATTGCAAAAGATATCAGAATGCTGAAAATCTTTATGAACAAAGCCGTAGGCCTGGGATATACCGGCAACCTTGCATTCAAGCATGAAGATTTTACCTACTCAGAGGAAGCGACTGATGCGGTTTATTTAAAAGAAGCCGAAATATCAAAGCTTTTCAGATACAAGCCGACATCCGAAAAGCTGGAAAACGTGAAGGACATGTTTGTTTTTGGCTGTTTGGTTGGCCTGCGATTTTCTGACTATAGTAATGTCAAGCCCGAGAATATCATAGACGAAGACGGGGAGCTGTTCCTCAAGATCAAAACGCAAAAGACTGGCGAATTGGTTTATATCCCCTGCCACCCTATCGTACTACAAATATTTTATAAGTACGGCCGCAACACTAACAGGTTGCCAAAATCTATTAGCAATCAGAAATTTAATGAATACATTAAAGAAGTCTGCAAGGCTGCAAACTTTGATCAGGCGGGGAGGCTAACAACACATCCGGAAAAGCTATTGTATGAGTGTATAAGCAGCCATACAGCCCGCAGATCCTTCGCCACGAACCTTTTCCTGGAAGGTTTCCCGGTTATGGAAATAATGAAGATCACAGGCCATACGACAGAAAAAGCTTTTATGAAATATATCCGGGTGTCAAAGCTTGATAGTGCTAAGAGGCTAAACGCTCACATGAAAGAAATGTGGAATAAGAAGTTATTGAAGGTCGCGATGTAAAACAATCCCCTTTAGACCCCAAAAAAACCTTTATGGTGGATAGACTGCACTATGATGATGTATTAGGACTTGAAAAAGGGCTAACAATCAAATACTCGTTTGAATCATCACTAGGCCCTACTGAGAACTACCGGTATAAGCAATCCATCGTAGGCAGGATCATGCTTCAAAACGAGCAAGGCAAGGACCTGCAGGAAGTGGGCCGGCTTTACCTGGATCGTTTGCTGTTCAGCACAGGTGTAAATAGTGGGTGGGACCACTTCAGCATTTTTGATACGGAGCAATATTTATTAGAGCTGGGTGAATGCATCTGGAACTTTGAAAAGCAGGATTATGTAGAGCCCCTGAATAAGTTCTTTGGTGATGACCTGATGGAGTGGGACATATTATACCTGCACTCTCTTGAAGTTCTTGCGGTTTCAGCGGAATTAGCGGTTTGGTGTCCTGGGTATCTGTCTCGGAATATTATTGGGCACTGAAGGTGGTAATAAGGTGCCAAAATGAGAATATATTACCTTCAAAATAAAAATGGCTGAAATAACCGTAATGCTGATGCTATTCGATAAAGATAAAAGAACGTTTTCTGCACTAAAGGAGATGAAAGTTCCTGCTGTACCAACGAAAGGAGATAAGATAACAATAAATGATGAAGACGGCATCGGGCAGATTTATTCTGTCTATGATGTGCATTATGGAGACACGGGAGTAGATGTTAATATCATCTACTTAGGAAATGTAACCGATTATTATAGCTCAGGTTATCCTGAAATCAAAAATGCTGGAAATGACCTTTGGTGGAGCGCCTAACAACTAACCTTCTTCAGATTTTGTTTCAGGTGTTTCTTCTGCCCAGTTTATTCGAACTTCTTCTTTGATTATCATCCTGGCCAGCTCATGCCGGCACCAGTTGCGCAAAGGGTTGTTTCTTTTCATTGTTTGAGAATAGTTTTGAAAAGTGACTTCTTCGCCATCATAGTAGATTTCGAACGCGCAATGAGAGTAATTGCAATCTTCTTTTTTATGTTTGAGCTGGATGAGGCATTTATGGGTCTCCTCCTTCGCTTCCTTGCCGGTCTTGCGTGTATCAGAGCATTCTTTTTTATATCGTTGGTTGTCTAACTCTGTAATA
>DASVSM010000181.1:0-3130 GCA_036388115.1 Flavisolibacter sp. | reverse complement strand
TGGCATTCGTACGAACGATATCATTTTTGGTGAAAAAGTTACTTGTAGCATCGATGCTCAAAAAACACGTTGGGTAAAGTTTGCCAATACGTTGAAGCTTCGTTTATTGGTACACCTGATGAATGGTGGCATCCTGTCTGCTCAATCCACTGCGGCGGGGTTCGATATCACAGGCGAGATTGCAAAGATCACTACGGAAGGATCGGGTTACCTGGCTGCAGGTGAAAACGTGCTGGTGAATCCTGGTTATCAGACCGACAAGCCAAATCCATTTTATACGACTTATAAGAACACGGTTACTGGAACGCCAACAGCTAACAACATTTATTACAGGGCAAATGAATGGGGTATCGACTATTACTCTTTCAATGCTGACCCAAGGAGGAGCCGGTTTTATGTTGCAAGTCCAAACGGTTATATAGGCGTAAAATATGGCTTACCACCTGTTACAGATAATGCAGCAGAAGAACTGGCTGCTATTGGGCCCGCTCTGGGATCTTCTGCAACGGCAGCACAGCCAATTATGACAGCATCTGAAAGCTTGTTCCTTCAGGCAGAAGCAAAACAAAGAGGATTTAATGCTTCGGCGTCCTCCGCTGCTGTGTTGTTGAACAACGCTATTCAGGAGAACTTTACATTTGTCGGTGCTGGTGATGCATCGTCCTATATTGCTGGTAATGCTACTTATCCTGATGTGGATATTACCGCGATGCCACTGGGGGCCGGCTTGCCAGGTGGTGGTTTGTTTACTATCATTTCTCAAAAATGGTTTGGCCTGAACGGGTTAAATACGTTGGAAGTGTGGACGGACTGGAGAAGAGTTCATTACTCAGCTAATGTACCAACATTTGTATATGGTACAGCAGTCGGTTATGACCCAGGTCCTCCGCTTTCTGTTTCACCACAGAGCACTGCCACCCGTATCCCGGTGCGTCTACTCTATCCCCAAACAGAGTATAACTATAATGCGCCTAACGTAGGTTCACAAGGTTCCATTAACCAGTTTAATAACCGCATTTTCTGGGATATTCAATAATCACCTTCAACAAATTTTCGATATGAAAAAAATAATTTTAAATACGCTCTTTTTGGCAACACTGGGGTTTACGTTCACTGGTTGCCTGAAAGACAAAGGTTTTGAAAAGAACGAGTACGGTATCAATGATCCGGATGATTCGCCGGAAGGAATTGGATTCCCGTGGGCATACAACCCAGACCCCCGGATTATATCTGTTAATCCAAGTACATCTCTTCAAACAGTGAATGCGCCGACTGTACTTTTTTTAGCCGGTGATCCCGCACCAAAGGATATACATGTTAATCTTGTGGCTAACCAGTCATTGGTGACTGACTGGAACGCTAACCCTGACAATACCCCTTTTGCCACTTTCCCTGCAGGAGCTTATAACATTCCTGGTTTGAAGGTAACAATACCAGCTGGCAGCCGCTTAGGTGTTTTGAATATCAATGTTCCGACAACTAATGGTCTGAGTTTTTCTGACATTTACGGCCTTGGTTTTACAATTGCAAGTGTGGATGAACCAGGCTATATCATTGCAGAAAATCTTAAAAATATCATTGTCGGGATAAATGTAGCTAACCAGTATGCCGGTAGCTACCGTGTAACCGGGTTCTTTTTTCACCCAACTGCACAGAGAGCAATTGACGATGTGAAGGACTTAGGCACCGTATCTGCAACCGGATGCAGAGCTCCACACAGCGATTTGTATACGCAGAATTACTTTTTTGATTTTGATGTGAGCCCTACAAATACATTAATTAATTATACTCCTCGCGGAGCAACTCCTCCGGTACCAGCATCTGGTTTTATGACAGCAGATGTTTCAACTCCTGGAGGTATCAGTCCTTATCCCGCAGCAGGCTCTGACAAGCCTGGTCAAGGTGAATGGATACATTCAAAATACAATAATACCTATGACCCGGTTGCAGAAACATTCTGGATGCATTATGGTTATGGTGCAGGTTCTAACAGTCAAACGGGTTGGACCAGACAAGTTTATGAGAAATGGGTTAAAGAATAATTCATTCCACAATTCATTGAAAAAGGCTATCCTTGCGATAGCCTTTTTTATTAGAATGAATATGAAATTCTTTGCCTGGTTGTCATGTCTTGTTCTTCTTTCCAGTTGTCAAAACATGAAAGAACAGAGAAGGGCTATTTCCGTCAATTTTCAATTTATCCCTTTTTACACAGGAAAAGTCTACTTGGAAAAATTATCCTTTACCGGCGAAAGCCATGTGCTAATAGATTCGGCCATGATTGACTACGGCACACAAAGCGTACACTTTCAACTTCCACACGAAGAAGAAAGTGTTTTTCAGTTAAGAATCAAAGGCGAAGAGCCACGAATATATTTTGTTACCGATGTTCCGGAAATAGATATCATCACCGACAGGCCCGATTGGAAACAATACCATTTTCGTAATCAGGGGATCAACAATGTACTCCGGGCTTTTTTAAACCAACAAAGTACTTATAACGATGGCATTACTTTAATGTTCAAAAAGCACAGACCGCCTGCCGGCGCAACCCCATTCACAAGCCAAGATACCATTCAAAAAAAAGCGCAAGAACTACATCTTCTGATTGCAAAACGCGACAAGGCATTTGCCGACACAGTCAGTAGTCCTGGCGCATTTTTATTTGCTTACAACCGGATCGATTTTGGAAAGAATTATACTGCCTTAAAGACTCTTGTTACAAAAGCAGCCGCCCGTTTTCCACAACACGGGCAGGTACAAAGACTTAAACAAGAAACTATAAATCTGGTGCGCATCTTTGAAGAGGAATACAATGTTGGTGACTTGTTGCCTGATGTGGTTTTACCTAATCAGAACGGCAAGCTGTTCTCCTTAAAATCATTGCGTGGACAGTATGTATTTCTTGATTTGTGGGCATCGTGGTGCCAACCTTGCATCGCGTTTGCAGACGCAAAGAAAAACCTGAATAGCAAGTATCCTGATAAGCTTAAAATTGTCAGCATTGCCATCGACCCGGAGAAGGAAGCCTGGCAACAGCTAATCACCGCACAACGCATTCCCGGCATCCACCTGATTGATGAAGCAGGATGGCGTGGTACGGCAGCGCAGGCTTTTAAGTTCGACAGTA
>DASVSM010000180.1:0-1555 GCA_036388115.1 Flavisolibacter sp. | reverse complement strand
TCCTTCTATGCTTTGTAGATAAATGTCTGACACAAAAAGCAGCCGCAAAGACCTTTTGTGTCAGACATTTATTATTAGGTTTAGTCAAAGCTGCTTACTCTCAGCTTCCTGCCCTTATCATTAAACGAAGAACCTTTTTCTTTCAACACCTTTGTTTGCGAAGCTTCATCCTTTAACAAGCCGTCCACATACCCTTTTACAACCGCTGGCGAAGCCGTTACTTTGGCGCCGCTTACAATGGCTTCGGTAGCATACGAATGCAACAGGCTTGGGAACTGTGATTGAAAGAGGGCCGGTGTCGCAAATAAATCGCAACCCAGTACTTTGTTGCCGCTAACCACTATCACTCCTATCACATTGCTGTCTTTTGAAAACTTGTTTGAAAAAAGCTCACATACTGCTACAGTTTCTTGTTGTAATTGCCGGAGTGAGTTAATGCCGTATAAGTTTTCGTTGCTGTCTGCGTTTTATTGTCGCTGTTGATCTTATCTACCTGTGCCCACACCTTGCCCTGGTCCTTTTCCTTTTCCACCACTTTACGCAGGCTCATGGAGCCTTTGTTGAAATGGCCGTTGAACGTAGCGGCGGGTGCAGCAGGAGAATTATTGCTGTTGTTGCGACGACTAACGATTGCCTGCTGACGGCTGTCGTTCCAACGGCCGCTTTCCACGCAATACACATTCAGGTTCTTCTTGCCGCTCTTTGGGGCCAGCACCATATCAGTTTCAATAATGCGGTCCTGCTTCCCTCCCTTTACTACGTCGCCGCAAATAATGATGATGGTGTCCTGCGAAAGGTTTTCAACTGAAAGGCTGTTTACTGTTCCACTCTGGTCCTTCTCGGTAATGCGTACTTTCTTTTTTTGAATGGCTTCCGTTAACGGCATGTACCGTCCTACATTTTTGAAATGGCCCTTAAAAGCCTCTTTTGCATACACAGGATAGAGACGGAGGTTTTCATAGGTGTAGACTTTTTGATCGGGCTCTTTTTGAAGGAAGTTGACGTTGAGTTGCTGATACGTGTACTGACTGATGCAGAAAAAAGGTAGCACCAGCGTAATGAGGAGTGCCGGTAGTT
Organism: Flavisolibacter sp.; assembly: GCA_036388115.1. Lineage (GTDB taxonomy): Bacteria > Bacteroidota > Bacteroidia > Chitinophagales > Chitinophagaceae > Flavisolibacter. The sequence goes on along the minus strand of DASVSM010000180.1, from coordinate 478 downwards.
TCATAACAGAAGGTTTGCTGGTAAGAGTAGCCGGTTAAAACGATTGCACAATGGAGGTGGGTAAAGAATTGTTAAAGGCAGGATGCTTGTGTTTGTCGTATCCATTCTTATCTTGTTGCAAACGCACCGGTATGATAAACCACCTGCCTGCAACAAACAATTCTTATCAGCAAAAAACAGCAAACGTAAAGCTTCAACATCCCGCTCTTGTAAGACTTCTTCAAAAAGCATATTCTGCCGAAAAAGCGGCTGCCTACGCTTACATCGGCCATGCAGCTTCGGTAAAAAACCCAGCCGAAAAGATTGCCATCCGGCAGATTGAAGAAGACGAGTGGAATCACCGCAAAGAAGTACTGGCGATCATGAACCACTATCACATTCCCGTTTCGCGGTGGTACGAAATCCGCTTTGCCATTATTGGTAAAATCATCTCAGCCAGTTGCCATATCATTGGCTGGTTTATGCCCTTCTTTTTTGC
>DASVSM010000179.1:0-2089 GCA_036388115.1 Flavisolibacter sp. | reverse complement strand
TTTTTGGTCGGGCAATAATTGCCGCAGGCAATCTAATAATCGCGTTAATCAACATTAGGGATTCATTTTGAAATCCATTCCAATTTTTGTACTGATGAAAAATTACTTTCTGACTGCACTGGCCTGCTTTTCTTTGATTCTTTCAAAAGCACAAACGCCGGCTTTTCCTACTTCGGGTGATATTTATCTTGGTTTAAAAAAACTGAATGTGTTGGGCAGTGTGCTTTATGTAGCGGCACACCCGGATGATGAGAACACAAGGCTGCTTACCTACTTCTCCAAGGATAAATTATACCGCACCGGCTACCTGTCATTGACAAGAGGAGATGGCGGACAAAATTTAATTGGCGAAGAACAAGGCATTGAGCTGGGGCTGATAAGAACACAGGAGTTGTTGGCTGCACGGCGTATAGACGGCGCAGAACAATTTTTTACACGGGCCTATGATTTTGGTTTTTCCAAATCGCCACAGGAAACATTTACCAAATGGGACAAAGAAAAAATATTGAGTGATGTTGTATGGGTGATCCGCAAGTTTCAACCCGATGTGATCGTGACCCGTTTTCCAACAACCGGTGAAGGTGGACATGGACAACATACGGCATCTGCTATTTTAGCGGTAGAAGCATTTACTGCGGCTGCAGATGCCGGACGTTTTCCTGAGCAATTAAAATATGTGAAACCCTGGCAGGCTAAACGCATTCTTTGGAACACGTTCAACTTTGGTGCTAACAATACCACCGGTTCCGATCAATTTAAGATAGATGTAGGCGGCTTTAACCCTGTATTAGGAAAGGGTTATGGTGAGATAGCAGCAGAGAGCCGAAGCCAGCATAAAAGCCAGGGCTTTGGTTCGGCAAGGGCCAGGGGAGAAGCCATTGAATATTTCAGAACCTTGCAAGGTGATGCACCTGTAAACGATTTGTTAGATGGTGTGTCATCATCGTGGACAAAAGTAAATGGCGGCGAAGCAGTGGAAAGGGAAATTAATTCTGCTATTGCCGCTTTTGATTTTATGCAGCCCCAAAAATCATTGGGAAATTTTTTGAGGATTCAGGGAGCCATTTCCAATTTGCCAGACAGCTATTGGCGCACACAAAAAATACAGGAGATTAGCAAACTCATTGAACAAGCAAGTGGAATGTGGGTAGAGGCATTCACCACCGAGGCTTATGTAACGCAAGGGGATTCAATGAAGGTCAATATTGCCATCAATGACCGATTAGGCGTGGGCAGTAAACTTCTTTCGGTTCAAGTGGAGTCATTCGACAGTACGTTTAACGCTGCCCTCCAGGCTAATAAAAATTTTACTTTTAACAAGACGATTAAAGTGTATGATGGCACCCCGCCGACACACCCCTATTGGTTACAAAAGCCTATGCAGCCCGGTTATTTCGAAATTCCGACACAAGCCCAGGTAGGAGAGCCTGATGTTGAACCCGCATTTACTGTGACTTTTCGTTTTGATTTGTTGGGACGAATCATTTATTTCTACCGGCGGTTGAATTATAAATCTGTCAACCAGGTAAAAGGGGAGCAATATCAACCCGTAACCATATTGCCTCCCGTTTCAGTAAATACAAACCCAGGTTTATTATTGCTTAACCTCGACCGCCCAGCAAAACAAAATGCCGAAGTTCAGGTTGTGGCTAACAGAAACATCGTGTTTAAAACAGCCAGCATCGGGCTAAGCATGGGCAAGCAAAAATTAGCTGTAAAAGAACAAAGTGGCACCTTTTCAAAGAATGCTGCAAAACGATACAACTTCGAAATATTGCCTGGTAATCTGCCGGCATCAACAATAGATGCCATACCAACTGTCCGCTTTGATTCTGCTGCTCAGCATTATTTAGCCCTGGCAAACATCAGGCACGATCATATTCCCAACATCAACTATTTCTACACTGATTGGCTTCGGTTGGTTCCGCTTCACCTGGCTATCACGAAAAGTAAGATAGGTTACATTGTTGGTGCAGGAGATAAAGTGCCTGCAGCATTGGAGCAAATGGGTTACGATGTAACATTGTTAACAGATAAAGAACTGGAACGAAATAATCTGCAACAATTTGATGCGATCATCTCCGGTGTG
>DASVSM010000178.1:0-2458 GCA_036388115.1 Flavisolibacter sp. | reverse complement strand
TATAGTTATCGATAATTTCTTTTGCTTCGGTGCGGCTAATGTTCAGGTTTTCTGCCAACCCAAAGGAGCTTTGTCCGTAAATGATACCGAAGTTGACGCTCTTGGCTTTGCGGCGCATTTCTTTGGTGACGGCTTCCTCAGCAACATTGTAAACTTTTGCTGCAGTGGCGGTATGAATGTCTTTGTTCTGGGTGAATGCCTCACACATGGCCGGATCGGCACTTATGGCTGCCACAATGCGAAGTTCTATTTGCGAGTAGTCGGCACTGACCAGCACATGATCCTGATCTCTTGGCACGAATGCCTTGCGAATCTCCCTTCCCCTTTCTGTTTTAATAGGAATATTTTGAAGGTTAGGATTGTTACTCGATAAGCGTCCGGTGACGGCTACGGCCTGTGCATAATTGGTATGAACCCTGCCGGACTTTGGATTGGTCAGCAAAGGCAGTGAATCAACATAGGTTGATTTAAGTTTTGAGTATTCGCGATAAGCAAGAATGTGATCGGCAATGGCATGTTCGCCAGCCATTTTGCGCAGGACCTCTTCACCGGTAGCATATTGCCCTGTTTTTGTTTTCTTGGCTTTTGCATCGAGCTTTAGTTTTTCAAATAAAACTTCACCCAATTGCTTGGGAGAACCAAGGTTGAAACGAACACCGGCTAATTCGTAAACCATTTCTTCGTGAACCCTTGATTCGGTCTCCAGCACTCTTGAGTATTCGTTGAGAAAATGATTGTCGATCTTCACGCCTTCAAACTCCATATTCATCAGCACCGGAACCAGCGGATTTTCCACTTTGTAGAAAACCTCTTCTACTTCGCACTCTTTGAGCTTTGGCAGAAAAACGCTTTTAAATTGAAGCGTAATGTCCGCATCTTCCACCGCATATTCTTTCACCTTTTCCACCTCTACATCTTTCATGGTTCCCTGGCCTTTTCCTTTCTTGCCAATCAGTTCTTCAATGTGGATCGGTTCGTAGCCTAAGTATTTTGCACTCAGCCAGTCCATGTTGCTTTTGCCATCGGGTTCAATAAGAAAATGGGCCAGCATGGTATCAAACAATTTTCCCTTGATCTCTACATCGTACCATTTCAACATCAACAAATCATACTTGATGTTATGTCCGATCCAGGTTTTGCTTTCGTCATTAAAAAGGTGAGAAAACCTGGCAAGAGTGGCTTTTGTTTCCGCGACGCTATCCGGCTGTACAGGAACATACCAGCCACTCTGCGGAGCAATACTAAAACTCATCCCAACCAGTTGCGCATTGTTGGCATCAATACCGGTGGTTTCGGTATCAAAAGAAATTTCGGTTTGTCCTGCAAGTGCATCTAACAATGCCTTAAACTCTCCTTCGCTTTCTACCAGCTCATATTCATGGGGAACATTATTGATGTTTTTTCCGGGAGTGACAACATTGTTTTCTTCAGGAGTTTCTGCTTCGCTTGTGCTTTCGCCAAACAAATCAGCCTGGATGCCGGGTGCTTGTTTTTTAGGTGCTGATGTATCATTCTGGTCGTCACCTAACAATCGTTTGATAACTGTTTTAAACTCCAACTCATAAAACACTTCCCGTAACGCATCATTGTTCCATTCTTTCAGGCGAAAATCTTCTTCGTGAAACTCCACCGGAACATCGGTGATGATGGTTGCCAGCTTTTTACTCATGATGGCTGCTTCGCGGCCCGCACGGACTTTCTCTCCCAATGAGCCTTTTATATTGTCTGCGTTTTCTAAAATTTGTTCCAAAGAACCATATTCGGTGATCAGCTTGCAGGCTGTTTTTTGTCCTACACCTGCAATACCCGGAATGTTATCCACGGCATCGCCCATTAATCCCAGAATATCTTTAACCTGGTCTACATTCTGGATGCACCATTTGTCGCACACCTCCTGCGGGCCCATGATCTCCACATCGCCTCCTTGGTAGCCGGGCTTATAAATTTTTACCTTGTCACTTACCAATTGGCCGTAATCTTTATCAGGGGTAACCATGTAAACTTCATAACCTAAGCCTTCTGCCTGTTTGCTCAATGTGCCAATCACATCATCGGCTTCAAAGCCATCGTATTCAATTACCGGAATATTAAATCCCTGGATGATGCGCTTGATATCCGGCATAGCCAGCATAAGGTCCTCCGGCGCTTCCTGCCGGTTGGCTTTATAGTCGGCGAAATCATTCACCCTGTCGGAAGGCCGTCCCCCTTCAAAACAGACTGCCATGTGTGTGGGTTTCTGGTTGTTAATGAGGTCAACCAACGTATTGGTAAAGCCGAATTGTGCGTTGGTATTTTTTCCCTTTGAAGTAATTCGCGGGTTGCGAATCAAAGCATAGTAAGCCCGGAAAATAAGGGCCATTGCATCCAGCAAAAACAAACGTTTATCCATAGCTTACGAAGGTAAGCCACGAAGGGGCTGTACGCACAAAATCCCGCCGAGGCGGGACTGTTTCGATAG
>DASVSM010000177.1:0-5071 GCA_036388115.1 Flavisolibacter sp. | reverse complement strand
TAATGCTTGCTGCCACTTTCCTGAAAATTAAAGTCATAATCGGCCTGATGGGGCGCCCTTCTTTAGGAAGCTCTTGGGGCAACGATGGCCTTCTATTGCCCCGCTCTTCAGAGCAGGTTTTGGAGTTAATACCAAACCTTTATCAAGTTGAGGAATTTCTTCAAGCCTGAAGGGCTTCAACCTTGAATAGCCGCCGGTAAAACCGGTGGAAGAAATCAACCTGTATTAATCCAACCCTGAAGGGGTTGAACTTATCATAAAACACACACCAACAGTTCAACCCTTTCAGGGTTGGACTTCTATGTTTCAATCTTCTTTCTCCGGGTTTGCACCCGGAGCTATTCATATTCAACCCTTTCAGGGTTGGGAGCAAGCTTTATTCATTATCATCCACGGGTTGTACCCATGGCTATTCAAGGTTGAAGCCCTTCAGGCTTCTGCTCCTCTTATCATTAGCTTGATAGCAGGCTGGTATGAAATCCCTCTGCACCATCCGATGCATGATAAACCCACCTTGACAGCAAGTTGGTATAAGTTCATTTAATGGGCTTTAGCCCAAAGGAAGAATGAATAGGGCTAAAGCCCGTTCAAAACTTTATCATTCCCTGTCGTCAATGGCAGGGCAATTGAGCTGCCTTTGTTCTGATAGATTCGATTCATAAACAGTCATACTTTTTGTTGTTCACCTCACTTCTCGTTCTGGAGGACGCTTCGTGCATTTTGGTGTAGCGCACCAGGCGTTCTGCTGGAACGCAAAGAGTCATTACTGAACTTATTCTTCTACCCACGAGACGTTCCTAACGGAACGGAAACTGCCTTTTTCCGAATTGTACATCGTCCCCTCATTTTCATGCGCTTCAAAAAAAACAGTGACATGGCAGTGTCTTGTTTATTTTTATACACATATGCAAACTGCTTCCAAGAAAGTTGTCAATGCCTGGGCCATGTACGACTGGGCAAACAGCGCTTATAACCTCGTTATCACGTCCACTGTTTTTCCCGCCTATTTTGAAGCCTTTACCGGCGATAGAAAAGAACATACAATTGACAAAGTCACCTTTCTCGGAAGAGAGTTTGTGAACACATCTTTATACAATTATGCACTGGCCTTTGCCTTTTTGGTTGTTGCCATCATGTCCCCTCTCCTTTCATCGATAGCGGATACAAGGGGCAACAAGAAAAGTTTTATGTCAGCATTTTTTACTTTGGGAAGCGTTAGCTGCGGACTGCTTTTTTTCTTTACCGGCACCAATCTTCTGCTGGGCATCGTCTGTATGGTGCTGGCCTGTATTGGCTATTGGTCGAGCCTTGTTTTTTACAATTCTTTTTTGCCGGAGATTGCCGCACCGGAGGACCGTGACCGCATCAGTGCCAAAGGTTTTTCTTATGGTTATATTGGCAGTGTTATCCTGCAAATAGTTTGCTTTGTTTTTATTTTCAATCCAGGTTTGCTGGGCGGAAATGAAGGAAGCACCATTCAATACCAGGCATCTTTTCTATTGGTAGGCATCTGGTGGTTTGTGTTCGCCTTTTTTTCTATTAAACGATTGCCAAACAGTACGCCTGCCGTAGCCAATGCGGAAACAAAAGCTGTTTCCAAAGGATACGATGAATTAAGAAAAGTATGGTCGCAGCTCAAGAGAATACCTGTTCTAAAGCGTTACCTGTTTTCATTTTTCTTTTATAACATGGGTGTGCAAACGGTGATGCTGGCGGCTGCACTTTATGGCAAAAGCGAACTGGCCATACCCACCACAAATCTGATCATCGCCATTTTACTGATCCAGCTGATTGCCGTACCAGGCGCCATTTTAATTGCGAAGCTTTCCGAGAAGATCGGCAACCTGAAAGCATTAATGGCGGTTATAGTGGTTTGGATCATTCTCTGTTATGTTGGCTATCTGCTTCCTGTTGGTGGTATTTATGAGTTTTATGGATTGGCTGCCATGGTTGGTTTTGTGATGGGTGGCATTCAGTCGCTCAGCCGCTCAACTTACGCCAAGCTGATGCCGGAAACAAAAGACACAACATCGTTCTTCAGTTTTTTTGATGTGACAGAAAAAATTGCTATTGTCATTGGTATGTTTTCATTCGGCTACATTAACGAACTAACCGGGTCGCAACGGAATTCGGTGCTGGCACTGTTGGTCTTTTTTATTATCGGATTTTTGCTTTTGCTCTATACATTGCGGGCAGCGAAAGAGAAGTTGGCAATAAGCAGTAGGCAGTAGGCCGTTGTTAGCCACTGCGATGAAGCGAGATTTTCAGACAGTTATTTTACATTGCATTTTAATAAACAGGAAAGATCCAATGAAGCTCTACACAATTAATACAGGCTACTTCAAACTGGATGGAGGCGCCATGTTTGGCGTGGTGCCAAAGGTGATGTGGAACAAGATCAACCCGGCCGATGAGGCCAACCTTTGCTCCTGGGCCATGCGCAGTTTATTAATTGAAGACAACAACCGGTTGATTTTAATTGACACCGGCATCGGGGCCAAGCAGGATGAAAAATTCCTTAAGCATTATTACCTGCATGGCGACGATACGCTGGATAAATCATTAGCACAGTATGGCTTTCATCGCAATGATATTACCGATGTCATTTTAACCCATCTTCATTTTGACCATTGTGGTGGTGCCATTGTAAGAGAAGGCGAAAAACTGGTTCCCGCTTTTAAGGGTGCCACCTACTGGAGCAACGAAGAACACTGGGAGTGGGCCACGCAGCCAAACGAAAGGGAGAAAGCTTCCTTCTTAAAAGAAAATATTTTGCCCATCAGTGAAAGCGGCCAGTTAAAATTTATAGACACGCCAAACGTTGATTGGGATGCTTTCAAACCGTTGCCGGAACAAAGCTTTGCCGAAAACATTTCGCTACGTTTTGTAGAAGGCCACACCGCTGCCATGATGCTGCCGCAGATCCGTTACAAAGACAAAACAATTGTTTACATGGCCGACCTGCTTCCTGGCGCAGGACATATTCCCATTCCTTACGTGATGGCGTATGACATGTTCCCGCTCACTACATTGAATGAGAAGAAAAGCTTTCTCTCGGAAGCATTGGCAAATGAATACATTTTATTTTTCGAACACGATCCGAAGATTGAATGCTGCCATCTTGTTGAAACAGATAAAGGCATTCGTGCAGGTGATACGTTCAGGCTTTCGGAATTAGCGTGATAAATAATGTAATAGAGAAACAAACAAAAGAGCCTTCAGGCTCTTTTGTCTTTCACGCCACTTCAACCCGATCGTATCCTTTTCAGAAAAGCAGTACAGTATTGAGTAGGCAGTCCGCATCTCCTATACTGCTGACTACTGACTCTCTACCGCCTACTTTTCCTTATCCAATAACTTAAACCGCTATTCGTCTGCACTTCGTTTGCTGAAACAAACCGTTCGTTGTTTTATTTTCCTTTACAGATTTTCATCATATCATCTTCGCGCCACAAAATCAAAACGCCTAAAATCTTTTATGATGAAAAAGTATATCAGTCTTTACAATGCAGGACGTGTGATCGTTTTTTTTGAAATCGTTCTTTGTGCTGTAGCCACGCTTAGTTTGCTGATGGTAAACGGTACCGGTGAGCTAACAACCGATCATCTTTCCCTGCTGCTGCTGGTTGGCATTACTACTGCCAGTACAGTGCTGCTGAAAGCCAGCAAGCCCGGTTATCAAAAAACCGTGCTGTGGATGGCGGTGCTTCCTTTGTTATTTGTAAGCTATGAAACAATAGCCGCTTTTGTCATTCCTTACCAGGTGTAGCCCGTTCGTTGTGCCGCAGTTGCCGCTGGCTGTTTCTATTTACCGGCCATTGTTTTAAATGCAACCTTCAATTGCGCCAATTGAAATAACTTCAGGAAGGCCATCACCCCAAAACAACCGTTATGATAAAAGTGCTGATCATCGATGACGAAGCAAAAGCCCGTAACGTGCTGCAGCATTACCTGCAAAACTTTGTTACCGAAGTAACGGAGATACGCCAGGCCGATGGCGTGAACAATGCACTGGATATCCTGCATGTTTATCAGCCCGATATTGTTTTTCTGGATGTGGAGATGCCGCACAAAAACGGTTTCCAGTTTTTAATGGAGATCAAAGAGCCTTCATTCGATGTCATTTTTACCACTGCTTACAATCAGTATGCTATTCAGGCCATCCGCTTTAGTGCGCTGGATTATTTATTGAAGCCGGTTGATCCCGATGAGCTGAAAGGGGCCATTCTGCGCCACATTGAAAAGCGGGAAAGCACAGCCGAAAAAAAGGCGCTTTACGATAACCTGGTTGGTAACATTGAGAAAAAGGAAGTCCGCGATTTTAAGATCGCGGTTCCCTCTGCAGAAGGTGTTTATTTCTTCACCATCGATGAGATACTGCGGCTGGAAGCCGACCGTAGCTATACGCATATTCACCTGGTTAAAAAACGGCCGTTCGTTGCCTCAAAAACACTAAAGCATTTTGAAGAAATGCTGGAAGAGTTCCAGTTTATCCGCACCCACAAATCGCACCTGGTAAACCCAAAGCATATTACGCATGTTACCAGCGATAATGAGCACATCCTGCTGACAGACGGCTCAAGGGTGGAAGTATCGCGGCGCAAAAAAGACGAGGTGTTGCAGCAGTTAAAACTCCGCTAACCGAATACAAACCAAAACTGTCCATTCACTCATCCGATTTCTCTTTCCCTATCTCGCCGCCCTTACTTTGTATCTGTCACTATAAAAACAAACACAATGCTTTTTACAATTGTCATAATCGCCGTTACCGCCGCCATCATGTATTTCGTATTCCGTGTTACGTTAATTCCGCTGCTGAAAATCAGCAGAATGAAAAAGCGGCTGATGCAGGAAGGTGTGGAAGCGGAAGCCATTCTGTTGAATATGGAACAGACCGGCCTCTATGTAAACAACCAGCCGCAGATCAAACTGCAGGTACAGGTGCATCCGAATACGGGAAGAAACTTTGTGTCGGAGGTGCGTGAAGTGCTAACCCTGATTGACATGAGCCAGTTGCGGGTCGGCAGTACACTCAAGGTAAAATACAACCCCGCCAACACAAAAGAAGTGA